>CAXRHS010000461.1:0-2499 GCA_964230235.1 Myxococcota bacterium | reverse complement strand
GGCGATCTCGACAGGCGACAAAGCGGCTCACCACCGCAAATCCGCGCCCACCGCCAGTCGCGCTTCCAACTCGCTGTAGACCGGCGACTGGCCGGCCGCGACCGCCTCGCGCACCCGCCACTTGCGGCCGACCGCGAATTGCGCGTACCAGGGCCCCTGTACCCACAGCTTGGCCGCCATGGTGGCGGTCCAGTCCACCGGGTCGCCGGGTCCGCGGTCGAAAAAGACCTTGGCAACCATCGCGTTGATCTGCAGCTTCTTGTTGGGATCGGTGCCCAGCCAGGCGGTCGCATCCAGGCGCCGGTCGTGCAGCCAGTCGATCACGCCGGCAAAACGAAACTTGTAGGCGCGCGCCCACTCGACCGACGCCCGCACACCGGCTGTCGCCTTGTCGGTAGCGGCCGCGTTGCCCGAAGTCGGCCCACGCAGGCTGCGCGACTGCAACTCGTAGAGCGTGCCAAACCAGCCGGGCAAATAGGGGCTACCAAACGGCGCCACCACCCGGCCTTCCAGGGTCAGCACCGCCGCCACATCGCCGCGGCGGTGCCAGCTGGTGCCCAGGTGCACCGCTAGCGCGTCGGCGGCGTGACCCGACAGCGACAGATATGTGGTCAGCGCGCGGCGGTCATCGCCCCACGCCAGCAGCGACAGGTCCATCGCCAGCGCCGGCGCATCGGGGTGCCAAGGGCCGTCGTCGCGGTGGCTGGCGGTCGGCTTGCCGTCGCTGCCGGTGATCTCGCGATCCCAAGCGGCCTGCAACCCAAAGCGCAGCTTGCGCCAATAGCCGCTGCCGACCGGCCGACCCCAAGCGCGAACGGCCAGCAGGTCCCAGCGCAGCACGTCGTTGGTCAGCACCGACAGGCCAAAATCGGGCTTTTGGATGTCGACCAGCGCGCCCGTGTGCCAGCTGTCGTATTGCCAGTTGTTGTAGTAGCGGTAGACCAGCTCGCCGTGGCCGAGCGAAACACCGGTCAAGTCGCCCAGGTGGACATTGACGTCGCCCGACCAGCCACCGTAGTCGAAAAAGCGCAGGATGCGGGCGTAGTCGCCCAGTTCGTCCCAGTCGGGACAGCGCAGCCCAGGCGTCTTGCAGCCGTCCTTGGGCTCGCCGTCGAGTACGCGGTAGCGCAGCGGAGCGCCCAGGCCAAACTGCCATGCCCCCGACTGCAGCCACAGCTGGGGACTGATGTCGACAAAGCCGTCGTTGCCCAAAAAGCTGGTGCCGAATTCGGAACCGGCGCCGATTTTGGTCTCGCCGGCATGGGCGGAGCCGGCAAGCCAGATCCCGGCGGCGAAGACGACCGCGGACCAGCACCTGATCATGCCTTGGCTTCCGACGGCAGCTTGGCGTGCGGGTGGGCGCTGTCGTACACCCGCATCAGGTGGGCGGTGCTGGCGTGGGTGTAGCGCTGGGTCGTCGACAGCCTGGCGTGCCCCAAAAGCTCTTGCACTTCGCGAACGTCGCTGCCGGCGTCGAGCAAGTGGGTGGCAAACGAGTGGCGCAGCGCGTGCGGGTTGATGGTCTTGTGCAGGCCGGCCATCAGGCAGCGCTTGTCGAGCATGCGCGCGACCGAGCGGGTAGACAGCCGCGACCCGCGCCAGTTCAGAAACAAGGCGCGTTCGGCGTCGGGCCGCTGGGCCAGGGTCAGCGAACCGGACAAAACGCCGCGCTGCAGCAGTTCGCGCCGCGCCGGCAGCCAGGCTTGCAGCGCCGCCTGTGCCTTGGTGCCATAGGGTACGATGCGGGTCTTCTTGCCTTTGCCGCGCACCCGCAACAGCCGCTCGTCGTCGCGGGCGTGCACCACGTCCAGGCCGACCAGCTCCGATACCCGCAACCCGGCACCGTACATCAGCTCCAAGATGGCGACGTCGCGCAGTTGCAGCAAGGGGTCGCCGTCGTCGCCGTCGAGCGGGCGCGACAAAAGCGCAATGATCTCATCGATGCTGAGCATGCGCGGCAGGCTTTTGCGCTGGCGCGGGCCGCGCAGACCGTCCAGCGGGTTGGCCGCGGTCCAGCCCAGCTGCAGAAGGAACCGGTAGAACGTGCGCAGGGCACTCAAGCGCCGCGCCACCGAAGCCGGGGCCAGCGCGTCGTGCAGGGCCTCGGCGTAGTCGTGCAGATCGTCGCGGCTGGCGGCCTCCGGGTCGACCTGGCGCTGCTTGAGAAAGTCCGCGTAGTGCGCAAGATCGGCGCGATAGGCCCGCACCGAGTGCTCGGACAGGTGGCGCTCGACGACCAGGGCGTCCAGGAACGCGGCCACCGGGTCGCGCGCTGCGGTCCGTTTGGCCGGGGTCTGCGGTGCGCGGTAACCAAAGGGTGGAGTCGAACCGTCCATGCCGCGATTGTGCCTTGCGGGGGGCGGGTGTCGATTTTTTCGCGCGGTGGAACGGGCGGGCGTCTTGCCCCCCGCGCTGCTGGGCCGTGTCGAGGCCGGCGTCCGCGTCACGCTGGCGCTGCCCTAGCGCGACCCGCCGATCGCCCCCCCGCCACACCTGGTG
>CAXRHS010000460.1:0-2369 GCA_964230235.1 Myxococcota bacterium | reverse complement strand
ACCGACCCGCTGCAAGTCGACAAACGAAAGGTCGTTGCTGGCCAGCAGCGCATACGGCGGCTCGGGATCGAACCGCAAGCCAAATTCCTGCGCGTGGCGGGCAATCGGCGCCCCGCGCAAGCGCTTGAGGATTCCCAGTTGAATCTCTTGCGGTTGCAGATCCACCAGGCGGTCAAAGCCTGCGCCAAATCCCGCCATCCCCTCGCCTGGCAGCCCGGCAATCAGGTCCACGTGCAGGTGCGCGTGGGTGTTGTGGCGCAGCCAGCGCAGGTTGGCCAGGGTCTTGGCCTCGTCCTGCTTGCGCGAGATGCGCGCCTGCACCGCGGGGTCCAGGGTCTGCACCCCGATCTCCAATTGCACGGTCGCCGGTGCAAACTCGGCCAGCAGCGCCGCCACTTCGGGCGGCAACCGGTCGGGCACCAGCTCAAAGTGCAGGTGCAGGTCAGGCCGCAGGCGGTCGAGAAAGAACCGCAGGATGCGAACCGCCGTCGCCGGCGCAAGGTTGAAGGTGCGGTCCACGAACTTGAACTGACGGGCACCGCGGTCGAGCAGCCCCTGCATGTGGGCAAAAAACGCGTCGAGGTCCACCGGCCGGGCGGTGGTGTCCAAGGCCGACAGGCAGAACTCACACTTGAACGGACAGCCGCGCGACGCCTCCACATAGGTCAAGCGGTGCGCAAGGTCGGCGTCGTCGTACAGGTCGTAGGGCAAGGCCAGGCCGCGCGGGTCCAATTCGCCGCCGACGACCAGCTTGGGCTGGGCCTCGCCGGCCAGGATGGCGCGGCACAGCTCGGCAAACGCACGGTCGGCCTGGCCGGTCACGACGTGGTCGGCAAGCGCGCAAACCTGCGGCCAATCGTGGGGAAAGCTGACCTCTGGGCCGCCCAACACCACCCGCAGTTCGGGCGCCACCGCTTTGAGGATGGCGACCACCGCCGCCGTCTCGCGCACGTTCCATACGTACACGCCCAGGCCGACAATGCGCGGGGCACCCTGCAAGAGCCGCTCGGCGATATCCGCAGGCTTCTGCTGGATCGTGAACTCGCGGATCTGCGCCTGATCGCGCAACTCGCCCAGGTTGGCCAGCAAATAGCGCAGGCCGAGCGACGCGTGGAAGTACTTGGCGTTCAATGTGGCCAGCGCGATGGCTGGCGCGGCAGGCATCACGAGGTCTGGGCCGGCCGCGGGGCCTTGAGCATCGCTTGCAACTCGCCCGATGCCAGCAGGCGCTTGACGTCGCTGGCGCCGCCGACCAGCACCCCTTTGACGAACACCATCGGAAAGGTCGGGTAACCGGTCCACAGCTTGAGCGCCAGCCGCGGCTTCCACATCGACAGGTAGCTGCCGTAGTCCAGGCGCTTGTAGGCGATGCCGGCCGCGTCGAGCGCCCGCCGCGCCTGGCCGGGGTGCGGGTTCATGGCCATGCCGACCACCACCACGTCGTTTTGGGCGACCGCCTGGCGCACTTCGTCGACGATGCCCTGGTGTTTGTTGGCAAAGCGCTCGACGACGTCGGGCCGGATGTGGTCAGAAGGCAACAGCGGGCGGGTCATGGTGGCGGCTCTAGCCCACAAGCGGGCGGGCCAAGCAAACACGCCGCGCGGCCAGGTCAACCTACGCCGCGTTCAGACTTGCCGCGTAGATAACGGTCTGTGATTCCGGCCCGGACGTCAGCGCCGTCAGCTTGACGAGCGCCCGCCGGCCGGCCCAGCGGGCCACATGCTCGTCGACCCGCACCTGGGTCAGCGGGCTCAGATCCATCAGTGCCAGCGGGTCGAGCGCGGGCACCAGCGTCAGGCCATTGCCCGGCAGGTCGCCGACCACGGCCGCCCGCATCTCCAGACGCGGTTCGGGGATGCGGCTCAGGTGCGCCGAAATCGCGCCCAAGGTGTCGAGCAGGTGGCTGATGGTGCCGCGCTCGTCGCCGTTGCACGCCAGCCGGACGTCGACGTGCGGCCCGACCGGACCACCGACATCGGCGCCAATGTCGCGCAGTTCGGCGAGCGGACCCTGCAACACATGGCGCAGAATCTGCTCAATGGCCTCGGGGCCGTACAGCATGCCCGAAGCGTTGGCAGACTGCCGCACTTCGATGAGCGCGCGGACTGCCTCGATCTCGCGGTCCAGGCGCGCGACCTGCGGTGCCGCGTTGCCCTGTGCGGTCTGGGTGGCCAGAACCGGCGCGGCCACATCGCGGCGCAGCAGACTGGCGCTCGGCGGCCGCAGCGGCGACCGGCGCTCTTCTTCAAGCTGCCGACGCACCTCGTGGCGGATAACCTTGAGCTGGTCGCGCACGGTTCGCGCCGACGACGGCCGCAGGTTGGGGTCGTTGGCCAAAAGCGGCATCAGCCACGCCTCGAACCCGGGCG
>CAXRHS010000459.1:0-4607 GCA_964230235.1 Myxococcota bacterium | reverse complement strand
AAGCATGAACGCCAACGAAACAAAACGAGACTGGATCGAAAGGAAAACGGAAATCCTGCTGAAAGCCGCGAAGCGGTCGGGGTTCTTCGCCATGCCGAGCGGTTGCTGCGGCGGGCCGGCGCGGCCGATGTGCTGCCCGAGACGCTGCAGTTGCTCGGACAAGCGCTGCTTGGCCTTGCCGATGTCCACGGCGCGCGGACGGCCGCCCACGAGGCGCACCTGCTGGCCAAAAAGATGGGCAATGTGGGCTTGACCACTGCGACCGCCAAGCTCATCAAGGACGCAGAAACACTACAGGAAGTAGTGACGGGCGTGACGCTGGTGGGGGGCCGGGAGCGGCCGAAGTAAGGCCGCCGGTGCCAGGTCCCACCGCCAAAGCAAGCCGCTGCGACCGTCCACCCATTGATGCCAGTCCGCGCTGCACCAGAGGACGAACCTGCCCATGCCAGCACCAAACACCGAAGGCGCCTTACACAGCCCGACCCTGCACACCGCCCGCCGCGTGCGCGCGCCGATCCCCGAATCGGTCGACGTGGCCATCATCGGCTGCGGCCCCGGCGGCTTGGAGGCGGGCGCCTTGCTGGCCCGCGCCGGCCAAAAGGTCGCCTGCTTTGACCAGCACTACGTCGCTGGCGGTTGCGCGACCATGTTCGAGCGCGGCCGCTCCGACGCCCGCTGGCGCTTTGACGTCGGCCTGCACTACATCGGCGACTGCGGTCCCGAGGGTCAGATCCCCAAGCTGCTCGCCGCGGCAGGCATTACCGACGTCGCCTACGCGCCGATGGACCCGGACGGCTTTGACACGCTGGTGTTTCCCGACCTGGAATTCCGAATCCCAGTGGGCCTGGAGCGCTACCGCCAGCGCCTGCACCAGACCTTTCCCAGCGAAAAGAAGGGCATCGACAAGTACTGCCGGTTCTTGGACGAAGTGTGGACCGTCATCAACCGCACCAACGCCCGCGGCGGCAAGTTCAACTGGCGCACGGGGTTGGATGTGCTACTGCACGGCCGCACGGTCGCCCGCTACCAGAACGCCACCGTCGCGCAACTGCTCGACGACTGCACCCGCGACCCCGCTTTGCGGGCCGTGCTGCTCGGTCAGTCGGGCGACTACGGTGTAGCACCGTCGCAGGCAAGTGCGCTCTTGCACGCCGGCCTCGCCATGCACTATTTCGCAGGTGCGTACTACCCGGTCGGCGGCGGACAGATCCTGGCCGACAAGTTGGCCGACACCATCGAAGCCCACGACGGTCAGGTGATCCTGCGGCGCGGCATCGCCCAGATTCTGGTCGAGGATGGCAAGGCCGTGGGCGTGCAGACCGAGGCCGACGCCAAGTCCCCCGCCAAGAACGTCCGCGCCAAGGTGGTGATCTCCAACGCCGACATCCAGCGCACCATGCTGGAACTGATTCCACGCGCGCACTTGCCGGCACAGTGGCAGACCCGCGCGGAGGGCTGGAAAATGGGCGGCGCGCTGTGGCTGACCTGCGTGGGTCTGGACGGCTCGCCCGAGTCCTTGGGGATCCGTCGCTCCAACTACTGGCAATTCGACAGCTTTGATGTCGAGCAGTTCTATGCCGAGGCCGCCACCGCCGGCCGACCTACGCCGCGCGGTTGCTACATCACCAGCGCCACCGCCAAAGACCCCGCCACCGCCGGCCACGCGCCGGACGGCAAGACCAGCATCGAAGTCATGGCGCTGGTGCCGGCCGACTGGTCGATCTGGGGCGTGACGGCCGCCGAAGTGGCGAGCGGCGACTACCGGCGCAGCCCGGCGTACCTGGAGCGCAAAGCCGGGGTCGAAGCCGACTTGCTCGGCCGCCTGGCCAAGGTGCTGCCCAAGACCGCCGGCAAGGTGCAATTCTGCGAGAGCGCCTCGCCCATGACCCACATGCGCTTTACGCGGGCGACGGGCGGTACGGGCTACGGGTTGGCAGCAACGCCGGACCAGTTCCAGCACAACCGGCCCGGCTACCGCGGGCCGCTGCCGGGGCTGTACCTGTGCGGGGCGAGCACCCGGGCCGGGCATGGCGTCGTCGGCGCGCTGATGAGCGGCTTGCGGGTGGCGCAAAAAGTGGGGGCGGACCTGGGGCTAGGGGATCGGGTCGGGCGGGCGTAGTGGGCCTCACCGCCCTGACCAGGGCTTGGATGGCGACCGCACCCCGCAGAGCTTACCGGCGCGGACCACGGTCAAGCGGTCGACGCACCCCCCCTCGACATGCACCACCGCCACGCCAGGCGTGAGCACGCGGACCGCCACCTCGCCCCGCACGACCACGCGACCCTCGCTGTCACGCAAGTCTACGCCGCACAGCGACTTGACCCCCGGCCGCGCATCCGCAACCCGCAGCGACACCGCGCACACCGTCCGGCCGCGCGGGTGCTGGCGGTCCACCACGACCAGCGGCGTGGCCGACATCACGGGTGACAGGCCCTGGGGGCGCTCTGCGGGTTCAATGGCAGCCCAGGCCCGCGCCGCCCGCGCCACCGGTACGCCGACCGGCGAGCCCAGGCAGTGGCCGGCGAGCCCCAACCAGAACGCCAGCGCGGCCAGGGCGTCGGGGTCCACGGCCTACTGCACGACCACGGACCAGTCGTCCACGTACACCGTCGCCGTGCCGGCCCAGGCGGTGTGGTCGTATAGGCGTACGAACACCCGCACGAACGCGGCCTCGGCCGGAGCGGTGTAGGCAAACGCCAACTGCACCCAGGTCGGGCTGTCCGCACTGTAGGCGGTGCTGAACTGCGAACTGATGGCAGTGGTCTTGTCGGCCTTGTAGAAAGTCAGCGAGACCCGGCCGCGGCCCGCCGGGTCGTTGTCGAGCATCCACAGCGCCGCCGACACTTTCTGGCCAGCAGCCACCGGCACGAAATAGCCGGCCATCAAGTCCTGGTTTTCGGTGCTGGTCCAGGTCAGCGCGGCGCCAGCTTTGCCGGTCTTGAACTGGGCGGTGGTGCGCACTGCCTTCAACGCCGCGCCGACCTTGAGAAAATCTGGTGGCGGGTCGCTGTCGTCGACCTCTTCGAACCCCCAATTGCTCTGGTCGTAGGTCTGGGGGGCCGCGCACTTGCTGGTGTCGACGGTGCCGAGGTCGGCGGCGCCGTTCATCAGGTGTACGCGGTGGTTGCTGCCGTATTGGGTCAAGAGTGCGGCTTTGAGGTCGACGATGGCTCCCGGGCAAAGGGTGTTGGTGCCGTCGACCCGCAGGACGGTGTCGCCCGCCACAGGCAGCGCCAGCACCCCGTCGTTGCCGGCCATCGACTTGACCACCAGGCCGGTGCCCGCCAGCAACCGGCTTTCGCTGGTCTCGCCCAACTGCGCCTTGGCGGCGCTGGTCAGGTCGATGGCAGTCGCCGCTGGGTCACCAACGCCCACGGTTGCGAGGCTGTCGGCGGCCAGCACCTCTTGCTGACCTTGGAATTGGCCGTACTGCGTGCAGTGCACCTGCACCAGGTCGCCGACCTTGGGCTTGGGAAACGGCCACTGCAAGTCGAAGTAGAAAAGCATCCCGCGGGTGACGCTGCCGTCGTAGACCGCAAACTGCTTGGGGCCCACGTAGGTGACCGTGACACCCTTGAGGGTGTAGTCGATGGGCCCGTCGCTGCACGCCAGCAACCCCTTGATGTCGTTGCCGGGGCCGCAGGTGTTGGCGACATCGGCGGCGACGTCGAAGGCGACGTCGTTGCTGTCGGTCGAGTCCTTGGTGTCCGCGCTGTCGGCGACGTCTTTGGCGTCGACGATCTCGGTCACCGCGGTATCGGTGTCTTTGACTTCGGCAGCCGCATCGGTACCGGCGGCCAGGTCCGGGGCAACAACGGCGTCCGCAATGTCTGCGGCGCCGTCGGCGGTCTGGTCCAGGGTTGCGCTGTCCAGGGGTTGTGCAGCATCGGCATCGGCAGCACTTGCTGTGTCGCTCACGGTAGGGACATCCGCGCTCACTTCCGCAACGGCGTCGCCGCCCGCGTCGGCACCGGCGCCGTCGGGCGTGCTTGCACCGTCCTCACCGCCCGAGTTGCTGCTCGCGTCCGTTTTGGCCGCGCTATCGGCAGCCGCGGTGCCGTCGCCGCCCGTGGCGGCATCGATGGCGGGGCCGCTGCCACCACCACCGCCGCCGCCGCCGCCGCTGGCCAGGCAGGCGGGCACAGCGAGGAGGGCCGCGGCAACGGCCCATGGCATGTACGTTGCCTTCATGGCGTCACTTCTTGAAAAGCGCCTCGAGCCGGGCCCGAGCGTCGCTGTCGGTCTGCGGCGAAAGCGGCACCGCCGCGGCGGGTTTGGCCGGCCCTGCGCCACCGCCGCCAAACAGCGCGTCGAGCTTGCTTTTGACCGCGTTGATCTCGGCCGAGTTGTCCTCGCCCATCACCCGAAACGCAAACCAGTTGCAGAAGTTGGCGGCCTCGCGGTCGCGAATGAACTCGCCCTGGTTCTCGGTGCACTGGTTGTGGGCGTTGATGCTCCAAAACCGGCAGTTGCGGCAGCTGTGCAGGTAGGCGCTGCAGTTGGGGCAGGTGTCCAGCCGCGCGATCTTGACGTCAAAAACCAGCTCTTCCTTGCACTTGTAGCATTGGTGACGCAGTTCGGTCGCCATGGATTACCCCCGCAAGCC
>CAXRHS010000458.1:0-3182 GCA_964230235.1 Myxococcota bacterium | reverse complement strand
GCCGGGGACACGCCCCGGCCCTACTTCTTGGCGCCGGCGTTGATCCAGTCTTTGAGCAGGTTGGAGTCCGCGGTGCTGATACCCGAACTGCCGGCCGGCATCTTGCCACCGCAGCCGTGGGTCACGCCGCTCGTGACCTTCAAGTACAACAGGCTCTGGGTCGCGCTGCCGGCTTTGACGTAGACGCTGGCCGCGCACTTGCTGTTGTTGACGGCGACGCCGACGAGCGCGTTGTAGGCGCTGTCTGCGGATGACCCCAGGCTCAAACCGCCCGAAAAACCATGGCAGCCGGTGCAGCCGTTGCCGAGCAGCACCTTGTCGTAGACCTCTTGCCAGGTAATCGGCGGAACGCAACCGGCGATCGCGGTGTGGGTGCACCCGGCGGTGGGACTGCAGGCATCTGCGGTGCAGGCGTTGCCGTCGTCGCAGTTGGGCGCGGCGCCACCTTTGCAGGCACCGCTCAGGCACGCGTCACTGGTGGTGCACGCGTTGCCGTCGCTGCACGCCAAGGTGTTATTGACCTTCTTGCAGCCGGTCGCCTTGTCGCAGCTGTCGGTCGTGCACACGTTGGCGTCGTCGCAACTGACCGTTTTGCCCGTGCAGGCGCCACCGACGCAGGCGTCGGCGCTGGTGCACGCGTTATTGTCGCTGCAAGTTGCAGTGTTGTTGGTGGCGGTACAGCCCTTGAGCTTGTCACAGGCGTCGGTCGTGCACGGGTTGCTGTCGTCGCACAGCGGCGGAGCGCCGCCCACGCATTTGGCGGCCGCGCACTTGTCGTTGCCGGTGCAGGCGTTGCCGTCGTCGCACGGCAGCGTGTTGTCGACGTGGGTACAGCCGCCGCCGCAGCCATCGGTGGTACAGGGGTTGTTGTCGTCGCACGATCCCGCGCTGCCTTTGCAGATGCCGGCGGCGCACACGTCGCCGCTCGTACAGGCGTCGTTGTCGTCGCACGCGGCGGTGTTGTTCACGAACACGCAGCCCTTGGCTTTGTCGCAGCTGTCGGTGGTACACGACTTCTTGTCGTCGCAGACAAGGGCCTTGCCGGCGCACAAGCCATTGGCGCACGCATCGCCGTTCGTGCACGCATCGTTGTCGCTGCAAGCGCCCGTGGTGTTGGCGAACACGCAGCCGGTCGCCTTGTCGCAGCTATCGGTGGTGCAAGGCTTGTTGTCGTTGCAGGTGGTGGCCTTTCCCGCGCAAACACCGGCCGCGCAGACATCGGTGGCGGTACATGCGTCTTTGTCGTCGCATTTGGCGGTGTTGTTGGTGTGGGTGCAGCCGGTTTTGGCGGCGCAGGCGTCGTCGGTGCACGCTTTGCCGTCGTCGCAGGTCAGCGTACCGGTGCCGGCGCACGCACCCGCTTTGCAGGCGTCGCCGGTCGTGCACGCATTGTTGTCGGTGCAGGTCGCGGCGGTCGGCGTCTGGATGCAGCCCTTGACCTTGTCGCAGGTATCGGCGGTGCACACGTTGTTGTCGTTGCAATCGGCATCGAGCTTGCACTTGGGTACGCAGGCTGGGATGGCGGCGTGCGCGCAAGCTCCGGTCGCGGTCGTGCAGCTGTCGGTGGTGCATTCGTTCTTGTCGTCGCACGGGTTGGGTTCGCCGGCCTTGCAGGCGCCGTCCGTGCACAAGTCGCCCACCGTACAGCCATTGTTGTCGCTGCAAGCGGCGCTGTTGTTGGCCTTCTTGCAGCCGCTGGCGGCCTCGCAGCTGTCATCGGTGCAGGCGTTGCCGTCGTTGCAGTTCACCGGGTTGCCCGCGCACTTGCCCACAAAGCACAGGTCGCTTTGGGTGCAGGCGTTGCTGTCGTCGCACTTGGCCGAGTTGTTGGCGTGCGCACAGCCTTTGACCGGATCGCAAGAGTCGGTGGTGCACGGGTTGGCGTCGTCGCAGTCGTTGATCTTTCCCGCGCACTTGCCACTGGCACAGGCGT
Organism: Myxococcota bacterium; assembly: GCA_964230235.1. Taxonomy (GTDB): domain Bacteria; phylum Myxococcota_A; class UBA9042; order UBA9042; family UBA9042; genus SXRM01. The sequence continues at coordinate 1,249 of CAXRHS010000458.1, read as the reverse complement.
CCGTCGTTGTGCACAGGCTGCCGTCGTCACAAGCAGCGCCATCGTTGCCCGCTGCTTCGGCGCACAGGCCGCTGGCCGGCACGCACGCGACCTGCAAACAAGGATTCTTGCTTGGGCTGCACACCACACTCGAATTGGCCTTGGGCGCGCAGGCGGCGACTTTTTGCGACAGGTCGCAAAACCAGATGCCGTTGCACAGGTTGCCGTCGTCTTTGGCGGCGCAGTCGGCATCGACCTTGCAGGCTGGCGGCGGTGGCACGTCTGCCGCCACTTCGGCACCGACTTCGGCGGCCACTTCGGCGGCCGCGTCAGGGGCCACGTCGACCGCGGCATCGGTTGCCCCATCGACGCTGACCTCAGGGCCGGCCTCTGTTCCGCTGTCTGGCGCTGCGCCAGCGTCGACGGCGTCCGCAGCGGCGTCGACCAGGGTGTCCAATTGCAGTGCGTCATCGGCATCTGCGGTAGCGGTATCTGGCGCGGTGCTGTCGACCGGAGCGGTCTCGGCGCCGGTGTCCTGGGTGGTAGCGATGTCTGCTGCGCCGTCGGCCAGCGGCTGGGCGTCTAGGGCCACTTCGCCCGCCGCGGTGGCGTCTGGTGCCGCGCCTGCGTCCGTGCCAGCGCCGTCGCTGCCGGCATCGCCCGCGCCGTCGCTGCCCACTGCGGTGGACGAATCGGTCTGGCCGGTCGTGCCAGCCGCGCCATCGCCCGCCGTCGAGTTGGTGCAACTGGCCACCACGGCGGACAACGCCGCCGCCAACCACCGCCTGTCCATGGCGCCCCCTGCCCGGTTCCGTCGTCCGCGCGACGCGACCCCCAAGCCGCGCCGACGCCGCCATGGTACACGCTGCCAGGGCAAAAGCCACGCGCTCAGGCGGCTTTCGCCCATGCGCGCGGTCGATCTGGCGCCCTGGGAAGTTTCTGCAATACTTGGCGGTTCAACGGCAGCGCGGCCCGTTGCCGCCCGTTGTCGCAACGCATGAAGTTCTGGTCACTTTCGCTTTGCATTTCGGCCGCGGCGTCCGTTTGGGTGCCCGCCGTCGCCGCCCAGGCCGCGTGCAAGGAGGCTTTCTTCGACTGCACCCGCAAGGGCGAAGAGGGCATGAGCGCCTACAACCTCAAAGAACTGCGCGCCCGCCGCATGAGCGACGCGCAGATCGCCAAGCGATGCCGCGTCTTGTCCGCGGATCCCCCGGGCTGCAACTGGCGAGGCGGCGGTAGTTCTTCTTCCGGGGCCGGTCAGTCCATCGTG
>CAXRHS010000457.1:0-3865 GCA_964230235.1 Myxococcota bacterium | reverse complement strand
CTGCGCGGCCTTGGCGGTTGCTTGCGGCGAGACCGCGCCCGCACCGGCAGGCGGCGGGGCCGCGGCCGACACGACCTCAACTGGTGGCACCGGCGACACCGGCGGTGGCACCGGCGGCACCGACACCTCGACCGGCGGCGGCGCCGACACCGCGATCGCCGGCGGCCCCGTCGAGACCGAAGAGCTCAAGGTCGCCATCAACGTGTTGGGCGAACAGGCGCTGCTCAAAGGCGTGGTCATCAAGCCGGCGGCGTGCAGCGAGAGCAGCAAGTGCCCGTTCATCGTCGTCGTCGGCGACTATGACCACGATGCGCTGAGCGCCGAAAAGGGCTACGTCGGCGGCGCCAAGCAGCTGGCCGGCGCCCTCAAGGTCGGCCTCGCGGTGTTCAACCTGCCCGGCCTTGGCAGCGGCAGCAACAAGTCGCAGGGAGAAGACGACGTCGGCGGCAAATGGCACCAGGCAGCCGTCAAGGAGGTCATGCACCTCAAGGCGGCGGGCAAGTGGGTGGACGGCAATCGGATTGGCTACTTGACCATCGGCACCGGGCTCATCAGCGTGACCAAGGCGCTCAAGACCTTTGGCACCACGGGCACGCTCAAGAACATCAAGTTCCTGATCGACGTAGAGGGCCCGGTCGACCGTTGCTCGATCAGCCAGGCGCCCATGGACGAGGCCGCCAACATCGGTCCCGCCGACGGCCCCGGAGCGTCCGACAGTTCCTGCCACTTTTCGTCCACCGGCGGCGCCACCCACGCCAACATGTACCCGCCCAAGAATGGCAACAAGCCGGCCAGCATCGTGTGCGCGCCTGGTGCCTGGCCGATTACCAAGACCGGCGCTGGCTGCAACGACAACACCTGGTGGACCGAGCGCGACCCCTACACATCGCTCAAGGGCGCCTACTATCGCTACCAGCGCATCCAATTCAAGCACGACCACCGCCTGCCGAGCTACTGGGCCAGTCGGCTCGCCATCCAGGCCGTGGCGGCGTCGCCATCGAAGTACTTTCAGCTCAACAACATGGAGCCGTGCGGTGCCGCGTGGTCGGACGCCGAGTGCGAAGGCCAGCCGTGCTGGCTGGAAGGGCCGTACGGCAACGGCATGCTGCCCGCCCCGTATAGCGACGGCGGTCTGGTCAAGGTCAGCTTTGATGCGCTTTTCACCCAGGTGTTGCCCGGCTACGTCAAGCGCGTGCTCGACACCGAGGGCAACAAGGACTGCCGGTGACCGTCGCGTCAGCGCCTGTCGTTCCGCGGCCGGCGGCGACCATCGTCGTGCTGCGCGATGGCCCGGCGGGCGTCGAAGTCCTGCTGGTGCAGCGCCACACCAAAAGCCCCTTCATGCCAGGGGCGACCGTGTTTCCGGGCGGCAAAGTCGACGCCGCCGATCGCCACCCGGGCGACGACGACCAGGCCGCGGCCCGGCGGGCAGCGATCCGCGAACTGGCGGAAGAAGCCGCCATCGTCCTCGACCCCGCGGCCGAAATCGCCTGCTTTGCGCACTGGGTCACGCCGGCCTTTGAGCCGCGCCGCTTCGACACGCTGTTTTTCGCTGCGGTCGCGCCCGCCGGGCAGGAACCGCAAAGCGACCGCGCGGAGACCACCGATGCGTTGTGGCTGACCTTTGACGCGGCGCTGGACGGTCGGCGGCCCGATGTGTTCCTGCCACCGCCGACGCGCCACACCCTGGAGCGCCTGCGTGCGCTGGGCGGCGACGCCCAGACGCTGGTGCGCAAGCTGGCTGCCGAAGGGGTCGGCCCGCGCATCGAACCGTACGTCATGGTCGACGGTCCCGGGGTGCGGTCGATTGCCTTGCCGTGGGACCGCGAGGCGCCGGGGGCCGTGGACTTTCTCGACCACCATCGGCAGGCGCTGCGCGCGATGACCGGGGTCGCCGTGCTGCATGACGAAGGCGTGCCAGTGGTCGACCGCTATGACCTGCGCGACGGGCAGTTCTTGCGCCAGAACTGATCCCCCCTTTGTTCAGACGCCTGAACTTGCTGGTGAATTGTCCGGCAGTTTGATCGTTTTCGGGCGGCCAACGGCGCCGCAGGCCCGGGCGCTACTCGGCGTAGAACTTGAACTCGTCCAAGAACGGCCCTTCAAAGTCGTTGTACTGGCCGTCGCCTGAACTGAAGCGCACGCGCAGCGACACCTTCTTGCCCGCGAGCGGTCCGAGATCCATCGAGCGCTGGACCCACACCTTGAGCTTGTCGCGCGGCAGCTGGTACGAGACCGTCTGACCCTGGATGTACGGGTTGCCCTGCGAGGGGCAGTTGTTGCTGTTGTTGCAGGCAAAGTTGTTGGCGCTGAGCTCGACCCAGGTGTTGTCGTAGTTGGCGCCCTGGCCCTGGCTGGGGTTCTCGGTGCTGAGCCAGGTCTGCATCAGCAAGGTCAACTTCTTGCCGGCCGGCAGGTCGAACTGGGTCTTGAAGGTGGCGATGCCGTTGGTGGCCTGGCCCGACTGGCAGTTGCCGCTATGGCAGTAGTTCTTGCCGTTGTTGAAGTTGAGCGTGCACTTGCCGAACGGCAGCGCGCCGATGTCCGGGCTGGCGTCCAGGGCCCACGCTACACCACCCACCGCGGCGGCGAAGGTCCAGGTGTTGCCATCGCAAGCGTCGAGCGTGCTGCTGGCAAAGGCCGCCTTGCACGCCAATGTCTGCGCGCAGGCCGCGTCGGCGCAGTCGGTCAGGCCGTTCTTGTTGTTGTCGATGCTGTCGCCGCAATTTTCGGCGCAGGCGGCCTGGCCGGCGCACGCGCTGTCGGCACAATCCGCGAAGCCATTGAAGTTGTCGTCCAACCCGTTGCCGCAGACTTCGACGTTGCCGGTGACCAGTTCGACCTTGACGTTGTCGACGAACCAGCCTGTGCCGGTGTTGCCAGTCGAGCTGTTCTGGCTCGACGGCTGCAGCGACAACTCGATGCGCACCTTCTTGCCCTGCGCCTCGGCCATCGGCACCTGATAGCCCTTCTTGAGCGTCTTCAAGTCGCCATTGTTCTTGGGCAGAACGACTTCCTTGAGCAAGGTGTTGGTGCCATCTTCGATAATCCGCAAGCGCGGCGAGTCGGTGGCCGAGAAATTGTCGACGTCGTAGTACGGGTCAAAGGTCAGCAACGGCGCCAGGCTCGGCGCAACCTTGAAGTCCAGTAGCGGCGAGGTCGCAGTGCCAATCGGCAGTTGGCACACGTTGGTGCCGTCGTTGAAGCCAATCTGGTCACAGTAGTCCACGCCATCATTGAAGTTCAGCGCGCAACCCATACCCGCAAGCAGCCCAATGACCGGCGTCTGGTCCACCGACCAGAACACCTTGCGCGGCGGGTTGGGCGGTGTCGGCGGCGGCACCACCACGGTAAAGGTCGGCTGGCTGCCGCACTCAAAACTGTCGGCGAAGACGAGGCAACCGGCCTTGGGCTTGCAGCCGCCGCCCGCGCACACCGATTCCTTGGTGCAAGCAATGCCGTCGTCGCAAACCGCGCCGTCGTTGGCTGCCTTGTAGACGCACGCGCCGCTGGCTGCGTCGCAACTGTCGGTCGTACAGGGGTTGTTGTCGTTGCAGACCTTCGGTGTGCCGCTGGCTGCGCAGCTGCCGTTCTTGCAGGCACCGGCGGCCTGACATTTGTCGGCACCCACGCATGGCAACGTGTTGCTGGTCAGGGTGCACTGACCGGTTTTGGGGTCGCAGCCGTCGCTGGTGCACACGTTGCCATCGTCACAAACCGTTGCCGGGCCGGTGCACTTGCCGTTGCTGCACGCGTCGTTGGATGTGCACGCACTGCCGTCGTCGCACTTGCTGCCATTGGCGGTCGGTGCGTTGACGCAGCCCGTCTTGGGGTCACAGCTGTCGGTGCTGCACACGTCTTTGTC
>CAXRHS010000456.1:0-2378 GCA_964230235.1 Myxococcota bacterium | reverse complement strand
GATGACCCCGCCGCCGGGTACACTTCGCCAAAGCGCTATTGTCGGTGGCTATTACGGCATCGTAGTGCCAACCCAGACGTCGGTATTCGATTTTGCCGGCAACGCGGCATGGCACAATACAGAAAACCGCAACATAGGCGGCCAACTCGCATTGCCACCAGCGCCCAAGGTCATCGACCTCTCGCTGTAGGCCGGGCGGCGCGGTTGCAGATTCGCGGCCACGAATTCGTGGTGCAGGACGCGCAGGTCCCCGGTACCCAAGGGCCTGTAAAAGAACAAGTCAATCGACACGTGCGCGGAGCGGAGCGGCGAGTCGACTTGCAAAGTCGCGAGCTTGCGACCCACCAAGCAAGCAGTGGGCCAACGTAGAAAATCGAGTAGATTTCTTACGGGCCCCAAGTGGTGCGAATTGCGGCCAGTCGCTTTGCCAAACCGCGCGGGCGCGACCCCCATGGCAACTGGCGCGCGCACAGGCGCGCAGGTCTTGGACGAAGCCTAATGCGGTGCGTGCCCATGCGCACCGTGATCGTGGCCGGCGTGCGGATCGACCATCGGCGGCGGCGCAGCAAAGCTCGGAGCGCTGGCGGACTTGACCACCGGATACCCTTTTGAATTCCAAGCAAATACGCCCTCATCGAGCACCGCGACGTTCTTGTACCCGCGGCGCTTGAGCTCGTCGACCACTTCGCCCGATGCGTGGTGCGGACAGGCGCAGTAGGCGATGACCCAGGTGCCGTCATTGGGGACCACGTCGAGCGACTTCTTGTCGTAATAGGGCGTCACAATCGAACCGGTGATGTGCATCATCTCGTAGTCGCTCGGCGCCCGCGCGTCCAAGATGACGATGCGCCGCTTGTCCTTGAGCGCCTTGGCCACCGCATCGATGGGCGCATAGCGATCGTCGCGCAGCGTGAACGTCGGCGACTTGCCCTTGGGGTTGATGACCACCGGCCCCTTGGGTTTGGGCGTCTCGGGCATGCCAGGCGGAATTGTCGGATCGGTGGCCGTCGCCGCTTGCGCCAGCGGCGTCGCGTCGGCGGGCGGCATGTAGGGCGTTGGCCGTTCAGGTAGGGGCGGCGCCGTCTTGCGCAGGTACACCAGGATGGCGTCGATCTGCTCGGTGGACAGGACGCCCGCAAACGCTTGCATGCGCGTGCCCGGTCGGCCGCGTTCGATGGCGTGGCGCAAGAAGCCGTCGTCGGCCGACCGCAGCAACTGGGGATTAAAAAGGTGTACCGCATTCATGCGCTGGCCAACCGTGCCGTGGCACTCGACGCACTTGGCGTTGTACAACAGTTCGCCGACAGCAGGGTTGCCTTGCGCGGGCCGCACAGCGACCTGCAGCGTCGGCACGCCACGGCTGCGCAGCAGCGCCACGATGGCATCGACCTGTTGGGCGCTCAGCGGACCGCCGATCTCGGCACCATAGCCGCCCATCGCCGTCCCGGGTCGGCCGCGCGCGATGCTGTCATGCAGAAACTTGTCGCTCGCCGTCTCCAAGAACGTCTGCGACACCAGCGACGGCGCGTTGTCGGCCGCGTAGCCTTCCGCCGTGGGCCCATGGCACAGCGTGCAGTACTTTGCGTACACCTCGCGACCAACCTGCAACTGCATTGGGTCGACCGCGCTGGCGGTGGGCATTTGCGGCAAGGCCAACTCAATCTGCGGCGTTTGCGCCTCTGGCAGCGCGACGTCCACGCCTACTGCTGCCTCCGCGTCCGCTACGGGCGGTGGCACCTGGCGTTTGCCGCACCCAACGACCACCATCGCCAGCGCCAGGAACCGCGCCGCGGCGCTGCCGTTCTGCCCGTACACCATCTGCCGCCCCAAATACAATGCTGTGTCGCGGCGACCTCGGCCCGCCGCGGGGTGCGCAAGGTGCCGGAAATCGGCGACGGCGGCAAGGGGACGGGCCACGGCGCCCCGGGGTATCGCAAGATCCGAGATCCTGCGCAATCCTGGCGTTCTAGCGTTTGCCGCAGAGCCTGTGCCTGCCCCTGACCCTGTCACTGACCGGCGACGCCGGCTGACCCTGGGACCCTCACACACGGGTCCTGAACGTGGTGCGCAGCGACCGACCACGCCCATAGTGCTCGCCGCAGACCGACTCTGACCACACAAGCTAAGGCGTTCCCTGGGTTCCAGGGACAGCCGCCGCCGGGTCCAGCCTTGCACAGGCGGCCGCTGTGGCGGCGGGCAGCGTCAGGCTCAGGGCCACGATCAGGGCCAGGCCCATTCTTGCGATAGCCTTGCCACGGCGGCCCCGGACGGCTCAAGTTTTTATTTCGCGACGACTGCAGCTCTGGTCACCAACCGGTTTCTGTTCAAGTCGCTGCCCTATGACGCGCGCAAGGATTTTCTGCCGGTCGCCTTTGTCG
>CAXRHS010000455.1:0-2095 GCA_964230235.1 Myxococcota bacterium | reverse complement strand
CGACGTTGTGGCGCGCCAGACCGCCAAACGTGAACCTGGCTTCCGACAACGCGAGCACGTATTCGCGGTGCGGTCCGCACTGGTACACCAGCACGCCATCGCGGACGCACGCCGTTTCTTCGCCGTTGCGCAGCATCTCGTCGAAGTAGCGCTCGCGCGGGTCGGCGCAGAACCACCCGACATTCATGGTCGGCACGAAAATGTCCTCGTCGCGGGCGGCCTTGACCAGCGTCGCGTCACCGGCGTTGAGCACCAGCTTGCCGCCTGGCCGCAGCCCGCGCCGAATGCTCAGCTTGGCGCTGGCCATGTCGTCCAGGTCGTCGACACCCCACTCGCCCAAGTGGTCGTTGCTGATGTTGGTGACCACAGCGACCGAGGCCAGGTTGGTGGCGAGGCCGCGTCGCAACAAGCCGCCGCGCGCCGTCTCGAGCACGGCGACCTCGACGCGCGGGTCGCGCAGGACCTTGCGTGCGGCGCCGGGGCCGGTCCAGTCGCCCTCTTCGACCGTGTGTTCGTCGACACTCCAGCCGTCGGTCGAGGTGTTGCCGACATGCAACCCTTCGCAGCGCGCCATGTGCGCCAGTAGGCGACTGGTGGTGGTCTTGCCGTTGGTGCCCGTAATCAGCGCAACTGGAATCGTCTGGAAGCGCCGCGCATCGAGCTCGTGCGGCGCAGGCAGGTCATCTATCGCCCAGCACAGGCACGAGCTGCCAAACCCGAGCGACACCACCTGTTCATCCCACAAGATCGGCAGGTCGAGTTCCCAAGCAAAATCAGCAAGGTCGCGGAAGGCGGGATTGGCCTCGGCTTTGGCCGCCGCGCGAAACGTGCTCCGCGCCTCTGCCGTCGAGGCAAAGCGCTCTGGCTCGACCGCCCACTCGGCAACGTCCACCGCGGTGTTCAGCTGGTCGATGGGCGCCACCAGCGCAAAAGTCGCTCCGCCCTTGTGTGCGCGCAACCGCGCTTGCTGCGGCCAGCCGAGCGCGGTGGTCATTGCCATGATCCGTGCTTTCCAGGTCTTGCTTAGCGTCGCGTGCAGGTCGCCCGTATCGTAGGCCACTTGCACCGCCGCGCCGTGGGTGCGCAGCAACCAATTGGGACCCGTGAGCCGGCGGCCCTCGACCACGCGCATCGCTAGTCCTCCTCGGTCTCTTTGGCGATGCGCACGCCTCGTTCGTCGCGGACCAGGCCAGCCGCCAACTGTGCTGCGTGGCCGGTGTCGTCGTCGTCGGTCAGCACGGGGCCTGCTGCGACAGCCGGTGCCGCACCGCCGCGCTGCTGGTGGTGGTAGATAATCTGCTTCCAAGACCGCGAAATCTTGTCACAGAACGCCAACAGCAGGTCGCCAGGCTGGCAGATGGCCAGCGCCTTGTCGAGCGCCTCGACTTCGCCGGGTTCGACCACGATGCGCTCGTTGCCCACCCCGGCGGCATGAAGCGCCTTTTGCAGGATGCGCGGCACCTCGTCGGCATCGCGTCCGCGGGTATGGTCGTCGCGGCGGCAGATGAACAGGTCGAAATGGGGGGCCGACAGGGTCGCCATCTCGCGAATGTCTTCGTCGCGGCGGTCGCCTGGCGCAGCCAGCACGCACACCCGCTTGCCGTTGGGGCCGAGCTGCCCGCCCTGGACCAGCCGGTCCACCAGCGTGCACATCGCCTGCACGGCCGCCGGGTTGTGGCCGTAGTCCAAGATGACGCGAAAGCCCAAGCCGTCAAAAATGTTCATGCGGCCAGGGGCCTGGAAGTAGGTGGTGTCGAAGGTGCGCAGCCCCTGGCGAATGTCGTCGAGCTTGCAGCCCATCGCCGCCGCCATTGCTGCCGCGAACATCGCGTTTTGCACGTTGTGCAACGCCTTGCCTTCCAGGGTCGCTGGAATCAGGTGGGTCCACAGCAGCGGCAGGTGCGCGCCCTTGTCGTACATCGCGATCATCTGGCCGTTGATGCCTTCTTCGAGCGCCACTGCTTTGCCGCCGGCGCGAATGTGCTCGCGCACCAGGGCGTTTTTCGGGTTCTGGGTGACATACCAGATGTAGCGGGCTTGACTGTGGTCGGCCATCGCCAGACACAGCGGGTCGTCGGCATTGAGCACCACGGCC
>CAXRHS010000454.1:0-2947 GCA_964230235.1 Myxococcota bacterium | reverse complement strand
GCGCGGCCGGCCAGCGGGTGGCGCTGCGGGCGGGCATGGGCTGGTGGATTCGCACGGGCACGGCGCACCACTTTGAGACCGAATCCGACAGCCTCGATGTGTTGGCCTGGCACCCCGACAGCGACTTCGGACCGACCGACGCCGGTCATCCGATGATCAACCGCACCGTGCTGGCGGGGCCACCGATTCGCAATTGATCCCACGCTGGCCGTGATCGCCGCGTCGTGCACGAATCTTCACCGTGGCGCGATCCGCCCGAAACGCCTACACTACCGGCCCCCGCACGCCGGCCGCATGCGCCAAGACCGACCCATGAACCTGAATCGTTTTCAATATTTGTGCGCCGCAGGTGCGGTGTTTGTCGCCGCTGCCTGTGGCAACGTCGCCTTCGACGCCGGCGGGCCGATCGAGGCGGACGGAACGCTCGACGGCGCGGTCGGCGACCTGGCGATCGCGCAAGACGGCGCCGCAGGCAGCGACACCTTGGCCAGCGACGCATCAGCCACCACCGACGCGATCGACGCCATGGGCGACGAGTGCGAGACCGACTTCGACTGCCTGCAAACGCCGGGCAAGAGCCCGTGCAAGCTGCCCAAGTGCACCAAGGGCGTGTGCGTCATTACCCCGCAACCGGCAGGCGCGGTGTGCAAGTCGCCCGATGTGGTGGCGACCGAGTGCGCGACCCCGCGCTGCGACGAGAAAGCCGAATGCGTGCTGACGCCCTTGACCGACAACGCGCCGTGCGGGTTTGGCGTGTGCGGCAAGGTGTGCCTGGCTGGCGTCTGCGAGGCCGCCCCGCCCAACGCCTACGAAGATGGCAACCCGTGCACCAACGATTTCTGCAGCCAGGGCGTACAGGTCGTGCACCAACCGATTACCGACCTGGCGATTCAGTGCGACGACGGCGACAGTTGCACAAGTGGCGACGCCTGCCTGGGCGGCAAGTGCCAGGGCCAACCCAGCCAGTGCGACGACCTGCTGGACTGCACCGCCGACGCCTGCGACCCCAAGACCGGCTGCAGCCACACCGCCGACGCCAAGCTGTGCGACGACGGCAACCCGTGCACCGACAACGGCTGCGACCTGGCCAAAGGCTGCACCCAGACCGCCGCGCAAGGCGTGGCCTGCGACGACGGCAACACCTGCACCAAAGACGACAAGTGCAATGCCAGCGCCGCCTGCGCCGGCACCGCCACCTGCGCGTGCCAGTCGGACAGCGATTGCGCAAAGCAGATCACCAACTTGTGCCTGGGTGCCCCCAAGTGCGATGCCGGGGTGTGCAAGAACGACCCGCAAACCAAAGTGACCTGCCCGACGGCGACGGTGTGCGAGCCCAACGCCTGCAATCCGGCGACCGGCAAGTGCGAGACCAAGCCGGCCCCCGACGCCACCAAGTGCAACGACAACAACGCCTGCACCACCGCCAGCGAGTGCAAACAGGGCGTGTGCACCGGCACCGCGGCAGCCAAGTGCGACGACGGCAAGGCCTGCACCATCGACGCGTGCGATCCGGTGCTCGGCTGCACCAGCAAGCCCAGCGCCGCGCCGTGCGACGACAAGAACCCCTGTACCGCCAACGACCTGTGCCAGGGCGGCCTGTGTGCGGGCAAAGCCAGCGATTGCGACGACGGCGTGACCTGCACTGCCGACACCTGTGACGGTGCCACCGGCAAGTGCACCCACACACCGCAGGCCAAGGGCTGCGACGACGCCAACCCGTGTACGGGCGCCGTGTGCGATCCGGTCAAGGGCTGCCAGTACCCGGCCGACGACGCCGGCAAGTGCGACGACGGCGACGCCTGCACCACCGACGCCTGCAAAGGTGGCAAGTGCGTCGGCACCAATACCTGCGCCTGCAAGGCCGACGGCGACTGCAACGACAACAACCCTTGCACGATCGACAAGTGCAGTGCAGGCAAGTGCGTGATCAGCAACGCCACCGACAACACCGCGTGCAGCACGGGCGACAAGTGCCAGCAGGCCAACACCGGTGTCTGCAAAGTTGGCGTGTGCCAGAGCGGCAACAAGCCGATCGACTGCGCGACCAAGGCCGATGCGTGCAACAGCGGCGTGTGCGATCCCGCGACCGGCACCTGCGCCGCCGTGCCCAAGGCCGACGGCACCACCTGCAACGCCGACAGCAACGGCTGCACGGTCGACGACGCCTGCAAGGCGGGCAAATGCACGGCCGGCTCGGCGCCCAATTGCTCGGCGAGCGCCGACCAGTGCAACACCGCCGCATGCCTGTCGACCGGCAATGTCTCGTTCGGCTGCAAGAAGACCCCAAAGGCGACCGGCACCACCTGCAACGACGCGCTTTTCTGCACGACCGGCGACGCCTGCGACGCGACCGGCATGTGCAAGGGCAAAGCGATGGATTGCAGTTCGCTCAACGGCCCGTGCGCCGATGGCGTGTGCAGCGAGACCGGCAAGCAGTGCACCTACGCACCCAAACCGACCACCACCGCCTGCGACGACGGCCTGTACTGCACAAGCGGCGACGCCTGCGACGGCAAGGGCGCGTGCGCGGCCGGCAAACCGCTCACCTGCCCTGCCGGCACCACCTGCATGCCGGGCAAGTGCGACGAGACCGCCAAGGGCTGCAAGACCGCGGCGGCCGCCACTGGTGCCCCGTGCGACGACGGCAACGCCTGTTCGGTGACGGACACCTGCGACGGCGCTGGCGCGTGCAAAGGCGGGGCGGCCAAGGCCTGCCCCGGCGACGCTTGCAACACCGCAGCCTGCGACAGCAAGACCGGCGCGTGCGTGCTGACGCCGGTGGCCAATGGCGCCGCGTGTACCGACGGCAACCCGTGCACGACCGGCGACAACTGCCAGGCCGGCAAGTGCGCCGCCGGCGCCCCCGTGACCTGCAAGGGCGACGCCTGCAACAGCGGCGTGTGCGACACCGCCAACGGCACCTGCATCAAGAAGCCGCTGGCCGACG
>CAXRHS010000453.1:0-3522 GCA_964230235.1 Myxococcota bacterium | reverse complement strand
ACGCCGCGTCTTGCGCGGCGTCAACTCGCTGAAACTTGACGAATTTGCTTCGGCAGATTTCAACGAGTTGTCCAAGACGCAACCAGCGAGGAGACTGTCGATGCAAATGATATTGCTATTGTATTTCATCATAGCCACTCGTTTGAAGTTCGATTTTCGACAGGCTCCTGGCCGGCAGGCAGCCTGTTGTCGCGCCCTTGGCAGCGGGCTCCCACCGCCCGCCGCGCCCAAGGATCCCGCAGCGGTCCGCGAACTCGTCCGGCACGAACAAGGCCGACTGGTGCGAGTTTTCGAGCTACTGCAAGTGCAACTGACCGCGCCGGCTGCGGACGAGGCGCGCTCCATGTGCGCACGGAATTTTGACGCGGTCCGGGAATGCTTGACCCGGCCAAGCCGTTACGGCGAGACTGGCGGCGTGGGCGTGGCACGGCGCCGTCGCCCACTTCGCAGCCTCGCAAACCCAAATGACCGGAGACCGTGCTTCAATGCGTATCAAATCAATCGGCAAGTTCCTGACCATTGGCCTTACAACACTGGCGCTCGGCGCGGGCACGGCGCTGGCCTGCGACGACCACGGCGACCATGGCAAAGCCGACAACGCCAAGGCCGAGCCCGCCAAACCGGCGCCTGGCAAGGCGGACACCAAGGCCGACGAGGCGCCCAAGCAGGTCGCGAAGGGCTCGGGCAAGAAAAGCCGCGGCGGCGCCAAGAAGTAGCAGCGCGGTCATCGCCGCTGGCAGCCACGAATTCGACGCGGACTCGAGCGATAGCGACTGGTCCAGCGGAGACTCGACCGATCGCCTGACTGCTTGGCTCGCGTCGCAGCCGCCTCGCGGCAACCGGTCAAGAGCATCTGGCCGAAGATCCTCGGCTGCCCCCCACGGGCGATCGGCCGCACCTCGTTGCCGCCATGCGTCGCGGCGTGTGCACGGTCATACGACGCTGCCGGCCCCTCGACGGCAGCGCGACCGGCGCGGCGCCATTGCTCTACGGACTCAAAAGTCGCTAGGAGTGTGTCGGACTATCGACCGGCACGCTCCTAGTCTCCAGTTGCAGCGACGTTGTATCAATTGCACTGCCCGCAGGTCGAACCAGCGCACTTGTAGCCGGCTTTCTTCATTCCGGTAGCGTCGCAGCAATCGCCGTAGAAGGTGCAATCGGCGTCGCAGGCGCAGCCCGAGGCGCTGATGCCGCCGCACAAGCTGTTGCAGGCGTGCGCAGGGGGCGGCGGCGGCGGTTTGCAGTCAGCGGCGCACGTCAGGTAGTCCTCGCCGGTTTCGCACGCGCCGTTGCCGCAAACTGGCGCCTTGCAGTCGGCTGAGCAACTCTTGTAGTCCTCGCCGGCTTCGCACGTGCCGTCGCCGCAGACCGGCACGTCCACGCAGTCGCTCTTGCCCTGGGTCGGCGGCTCGCCGGGCTCGCACACCCCGGTGCCGCAGTACGCACCCTTGCAGTCGGTGGGGCAACTGATCGCCGACTCACTGCCGTCGCACACGCCGTCGCCACAAACAACGATCGTCTTGCAGTCGGCGTTGCAGGTCTTGGGCGTCTCGCCGGCCTCGCACTTGGCGTTGCCGCACACCGCCTGTTGCGGGCATCCGGTCAGCACACGCACGTTGTCGACGGCGATGCCGTCGCCAAAGTTGTTCAGGCCGTCGACCGAATCGAATTCGAGCCGAATTGACACCGGCACTTGACCAAAGCTGGTCAGGTCGTGAACGAGGTTGATCCACTGCTTGCGCGGTGTCGCGGCGTTGGACTGCCACAGGATCTTGGGCGCTTTGAGGTTGGGAGCCCACACCACGAGGCGCAGCAGGTCGTAGGTGTCGCTGGCCTCGGTATCCATCCACAGCCACAGGTCGAGGCGGGTCGCCTTTCCGCCTTCGGGTGTGAATGTGGGGACATACAGGGTGCTTTGCACGCGCGCCGTGTTGGCGTCGTAGGTCTTGCGCAGCATGTCGCCGAAGTACGCGCTGCCGTACCACGAGCGGCTTTGCACCCCCCAAGACTGCTGCCACACGACTGCCGTGCTGCTGCTCCACGACGGAAACGGCATGTTGCCGGCGTCGAAGTCGGCGGACACGATTGCGCTCGCACAGCAGTCTGCGCTGCAGTTGGCGCTGTCTTCGCCGGCGTCGCAGGTGCCGTCGCCGCATTTCTTGACGGGCGAGGTGCAGTCGAGTGTGCACGCGCCCTCGCCGTCTTGGCACAGCTTGTTGCCGCAGGCGTCGGGCCCGCTGCCACAGTCGGCCGAGCAGGTGGCTGGGCTCTCGCCCCACGCGCAAGCGCCGTCGCCGCACACCGGCTTGGACGGCGCGTCGCAGTCCCACGGGCACACGTAGAAGTTCTCTTGCGCGGCGCAGACACCGTCGCCGCAGCCCTTGGCGGCAATCGGCTGCCCGCAATCGATGGCGCAGTTCTTGGCGTCTTCGCCACTGGTGCATGCGCCGTCGCCGCAGAACGCCACGTCGCAACCGCCAATCGACTTGGCGTCGCAGTCGGTGCCCAGGCAACCGGCCGGCGGACCGCACCAGCGCACGATTGCCGCGCCGTGGCCGACGCGTTGCCCCGCCTCGGTCAGCTTTTGCGTGGCGGTGCCGCCGACGAAAGAGCCGCCACCGCTCGAACCCTGACCGGTGGTGTTGCCACCGCCACCGCCGGTGTAGCCGCCGCCACCACCGCCGCCGAGCCCGCCGGCGCCGCCGCCACCCTTGCCGCCCGCGCCGACCGTGCCGCCGCCGCAGCCTTGGCCGCAGGGGCCGCAACCGCCGCCCGCGCCACCGCCAGCCGCGCCACCGCCGCCGGCCACCGACCAGGTGTTCGAGGTCGCCCCGCCGGCGTTTTGACCGCCGCCGCCGCCACCACACCAGTTGGCGCATGAAGTTCCGCCACCGCCGGCCGTGGGTGGGCCGCCCGAGCCGCTGGCGAACGACTGCTCGGTGCCGAGGCCAGCACCGCCCGGAAAGTTGCGATGGGCGCCGCCGCCGCCGCCGGCGACCAGCAACTGGCCACCACCCGTGGCAAACAAACCGCCGCCGCCGCCCGCACCGGGACCGACGCTGCCGCCGATGATGGTCGCGTCGCCGCCGCGCTCGCCGCCCTTGAGCGTAATCGTCTTGTTGTTGGCAGGGATGGGCAGGGTGGCGTTGACACGAGCGCCGCGCCCGCCGACCTGCGGCAGATACGAGTCGGTCCAGTTGGTGTTGCCGCCCGCGCCGCCATACAGGTCGACTTTGGCCCACACGGCACAAGCCGGCACACCAAAGCTGCGATCGGCCATGCCGCCGACAAAGGTCGACACGCCGGTGCACAAGCACTGGCCGCCAACGCACATTTCGCCCTTGATGCCGCACTGGGTGCCGTCGTAGGCGGGGGCAAAGCTGCAGCCGCCTTTGCCCTGACAGCGGCCGATGGTGCAGGGGTCGTCGCTCAGGCAGTCGCCGTCGGTCTGGCAGGCGCCGCCGTCGCCGAGGCCGGTGCAATCCGCTGGGCAGCCCTTGATGGTCTCGCCCCACTCGCATT
>CAXRHS010000452.1:0-2648 GCA_964230235.1 Myxococcota bacterium | reverse complement strand
ACCCATGCACCGACGACCTGTGCGACCCGGTCGCCGGGTGCAAGTACCTGTCAAACACCGGCAAGTGCGACGACAACAGCACCTGCACCCAGAACGACGGCTGTTCGGGCGGCGCGTGCAAAGGGCAGGGCGTCAACTGCGACGACGGCAACCCGTGCACCACCGACGACTGCGACAGCAAGCAGGCGTGCTTGCACTTCAACAACACCGGTTCGTGCACCGACGGCAACACCTGCACCGAAGGCGACAGCTGCAAAGACGGCAAGTGCGGCGCAGGGGCGGCCAAGGCGTGCAACGACAACAACACCTGCACCACCGACAGTTGCGATCCAAAGGCGGGGTGCAAGCACTTGTTTGCAACGGCCGGCACCGCGTGCGACGACGGCAGCCAGTGCACCTTCAACGACGCCTGCAACGCGGCGGGCAAGTGCGCAGGCGTCGGTGGCAATTGCGACGACCAGAACCCGTGCACCGACAACACCTGCGACCCCAAGGGCGGCTGCCTGTTTCCAGCCAACACCTTGCCGTGCGACGACAAGAATCCGTGTACCGGAGGCGACAAGTGCGGCAGCGGCAAGTGCCAGCCGGGCAACGGTGCACCGTGCGATGACGGCAACCCGTGCACGGACCAGGCCTGCGACACCGCCAAGGGCGGCTGCTACTTCACCAGCAACACCGCCAGCTGCGAGGACGGCAACGCCTGCACCGCCGGCGACGCCTGCGCGAACGGCAAGTGCGTCAAGGGCGCCGCGCTCGTTTGCGATGACAAGAATGGCTGCACGTCGGACAGCTGCGAT
Source organism: Myxococcota bacterium (assembly GCA_964230235.1). Classification (GTDB taxonomy): domain Bacteria; phylum Myxococcota_A; class UBA9042; order UBA9042; family UBA9042; genus SXRM01. The sequence goes on along the minus strand of CAXRHS010000452.1, from coordinate 1,851 downwards.
GCCGTCAAGGGTTGCGTCTACAAGGCGGCGGGGGCCTGTGACGACGGCGACCCGTGCACGACCGACAGCTGCAACCCCGCCAACGGCGCTTGCACGCACGCTGCGGTCGCCAACTGTTGTGCAGCCGGTGCGGTGCTCTACAACCAGTCGTTTGACAACGGCCCTCCGGGCGAACTGGGCATCACCAACTCGACCGGCCTTGCCAAGAAGGGCTGGCAAGTGTGGGATCCGGCGAACAAAAGCGTCAGCCCTAAGGGTGTGCTCTACTACGGCGACCCTGCGGTCGCGACCTTTGATTTTGGTCAGTCGAACGGCACTGCGACCTTCACGCTCGGCAATTTGCCGCCCAAGGGTGCGCAATCGGTTCAGTTCCAGATTTACTACGACGCGGAAAAGTACGTGAACTTCGACATGCTGACCGTCAAATGGGAGGCGGCCGGCAAAAGCGCGCAAACGCTGTGGACCAAGTCCAGCCTGGGCACCTACAGTTGCACCTCCGGATCGAGCACCATGACCTGCGCCAGCCTACCGACTGGCTGGGCCAAACTGTCGCTCGCCGTGCCAGCGGGCTACACCACTGGAGCCAAGCTGATCCTGCACTTCGACACAGTCGACAACCAGTACAACGGCTACCTCGGCGTGCTCATCGACGACCTGCAAGTGATTCAGACCTCGTGCAACTAGCCAAAACGCCTGCGACCATTGCGTGGGAGCGCGCCGCCGGCGTGCTGCTGCATCCGACCTGCCTGCCTGGCCCCCATGGTATCGGCGATTTCGGCGCGTCAGCGCGCGCGTTTGTCGACTGGCTGGCGCTGGCGGGCTGTACCTGGTGGCAGGTGCTGCCGCTGGGGCCGACCGGTGGCGGCGACTCGCCGTATGCGAGCGGCGCGGGTCTGGCTGGCAACCCGTGGCTCATCGACCTGACGGCCTTGGTGGAGGCCGGACTGCTGCAGCCCCAAGAGGTTCAGCCGCCCCAGTTCCCCAGCCACAAAGTCGACTTTCCGACCGTCATCGGCTGGAAACGGGATCTGCTGCACCGGGCTGCCGATCGCCTGCTCAAGGACCGATCCCACCCCTGGGATGCGGACTTGTACGCGTTTCGAGCGCGCGAAGCGTGGGTGCTCGACGCCGCGTTGTTTCAGGTGCTGCGCGAGCGCCGCGATTACCGGCCATGGTGGACCTGGGAGCCCGAGTTTCGCGACCGCAACGCCCGCGCGCTGGCAGCAGTGCGCGAGGTCGAACGCGCCGACGTGGACCGCTACATCGTGCTGCAGTTCTGGTTCGACCGCCAGTGGCGCGAGTTGCGGCGCCATGCCGCGGCCAAGCGCGTCAAGATCCTGGGCGATGTTCCCATCTACGTGGACGCCGACAGCTGCGACACCTGGTGCAACCGCGGCCTGTTTCAGTTGGACCGGCACGGCAAGCCGACGGCGGTGGCCGGGGTGCCGCCAGACTACTTCAGCGAGCTTGGCCAGTTATGGGGCAATCCGCTGTACGACTGGAAGGCGATGGCCCGCGACCAGTACCGGTGGTGGGGCACCCGAATGGCGCGGGCGCTGCACCTGTACGATGCGGTGCGCATCGACCACTTTCGCGGGTTTGCGGCATGCTGGTCGGTGCCGGCCGCTGCCGCCGACGCCCGCGCCGGCAAGTGGGAGCCCGGCCCTGGCCTCGCGCTTTTCACCGCGCTGCGCAAGCAACTGGGCCCGCTGCCGCTGGTGGCCGAAGACCTGGGCGACATCGACCAGCCGGTTCACGACCTGCGCGACGCGGCGGGGTTGCCCGGCATGCACATCTTGCAGTTTGCGTTTGGCGGCGGTGCCGACAGCCCGTTCTTGCCGCACATGCACG
>CAXRHS010000451.1:0-2347 GCA_964230235.1 Myxococcota bacterium | reverse complement strand
GAGTCGCCAGCGCGAGGGCCGGCGTCGGCTGGCCGCGATGCTGATGGGCGGTAAGCCGCTTTTCGAGCGCCGCAGCCACCGCCGCTTTGACGCCCACGACGGAACCCCAGCGCAACTGGATGCCGAAGCCGCGCTGCTGGTGGACGCCCAGGCGCGGCTGGGTGAGGACGACCGCTACGGTGACGCCCCATGATCGGCGGAGTCGGCCTGGACATCGTCGACGTGGCGGCGTTTTCTGCGCAGTTGGCTGACCCGGCGTCAGTCTTTGCGACGGCGACCTTTACCGAGGGCGAACTGCACGCGGCAGGCCGGCCCGGCGACCGCGCTCGCCACCTCGCGGTGCGGTGGGCAGCCAAAGAAGCCTTTGTCAAAGCATGGTCGGCGTCGCGGCGCGGGCAAGAGCCGGCGCTCGCCAGTGTGGACTGGCGCGAAATCGAGGTCGTGCAGGATCCGTTTGGGCGGCCGACGGTGCTTTTGCATGGTCAGGTCGCGCGCCAATGTGGCCGACCGCGGCTGCATGTGTCGCTGTCACACGACGGCAATATCGCCGCTGCGGTGGTGGTGTGGGAGCAGACAGCACAATCATGAAGACCGGAATCACCCACATCGCCATCTTGAACCGCGGCGAGGCCGCCAACCGCTTCTTGCGCGGCCTGCACGATTACAACCTGCTGCGCGGCACGGCGATTGCCCACAGCGTGTTCTACACCGATCCCGACGCTGCGGCGCCGTTCGTCCGGCGTGCAACGCACGCCATTGGCCTGGGACCCGCGCTGCAACCCGATGCGGCGGGGCGTCTGCGCTCGGCCTACCTCGACGTGCCGCGCATCTTGGGTCTGTTGCGCAGTCACGGCTGCGACGCGGTGTGGCCAGGTTGGGGGTTTCTGAGCGAGGACGCCGCGTTCGTCCAGGCGCTGGCAGACGCCGGCATCGCGTTTTTGGGGCCGTCGGCGCAGGCGATGCAGCGCCTGGGCGACAAGCACGCGGCCAAGCTGCTGGCCACCCAAGCGGGGGTGCCGCTCGGACCCTGGCGCGAGATTGGCAACGCAGACGACGCCGCGCTCGAGGCGCTGGGTGCCGCAGTCGGTTACCCGCTGATGGTCAAAGCCAGCGCGGGCGGCGGCGGCCGCGGCATCCGCAAGGTCAGCGACCCCGCGCAGCTGTCCGAGGCGGTGGCCAGCGTGCGCGCCGAAGTCGCGCGGGTGTTTGGCGCCGGCACCGTGCTGCTCGAACGCTGCATCGAAGGCGGTCGCCACGTCGAAGTGCAAGTGGTCGCCGGGGCCGACGGCAAAGCGGTGGGCCTTGGGGTGCGCGATTGCAGCGTGCAGCGCCGCCACCAGAAGATCATCGAAGAGGCGCCGTGTCCGGTGCTGCCGCCTGACGCGGAGGCGACGCTGCTCGCCTCGTCGGCGCGGCTGGCCGAGCTGGCCGGCTACCGCGGCGTGTGCACCGCCGAGTTCCTGTGGCAGCCGCAGACGCAGGTCGCCTCGTTCTTGGAGGTCAACGCGCGGCTACAAGTCGAGCACACCATCACCGAACTGGTGACCGGCTGCGACCTCGTGCACGCCCAGATCGACATTGCGCGCGGCCTGCCGTGGCACCGGCCTGAGCGCGCGCCGGGTGGCCACGCCGTCGAGGTGCGCCTGTGCGCGGAAGACCCGGACCGCGACTGCGCGCCGGCGCCGGGGCTGGTGCGGGTGTTGGAGTTTCCGGCTGGTCCCGGGGTGCGCGTCGACTCGGGCGTGCAGGCCGGCCTGGCGATTGCCCCAGAGTTCGACTCGATGGTCGCCAAGGTCATGGCCTGGGGCACCGATCGACCGACGGCGCTGGCGCGGCTGCGCCGGGCGCTGCACGAACTGGACCTGGTGGTCGAAGACGGCGCCCACAACAAGGCGCTATTGCTTGATCTGCTCGACCACCCGGCGGTCGTGGACGCCAGCGCCGACACCCAATGGCTCGACCGCGCGTTGGCCGCAGGCACGCTGGCCGGGCCGCGCGATCCGACGCTGGCGCTTTTTGCCGCTGCCATCTTGGCCCTGCAAGAGGAAACCCGCTCCAAGGTGTCGCAGTTCTTTGCCAATGCCCAGTCGGGGATGCCGCAGCTGCCGGCACCGGCGCGCGGCCACACCGTGAACTTGCGGGCGGGCGCGGTCCAGTTGGCCATCCACGCCTGCCAGACGGGTCCCGACGAGTACGCGCTGACGGCGCCTGGGGTGCGCGCGCAAGTCCAGTGGCTGCCCGAGACGCCGTGGGTGGCGGTGCTGGTCCACCAGGGCGTCCGCCACCGCGTGCTGTGCGCGCGCGGCCAGACCGGCATGCGCATCGAGGTGGACGGCCGGCCGTGGGC
>CAXRHS010000450.1:0-5610 GCA_964230235.1 Myxococcota bacterium | reverse complement strand
GCGGCGGTGGTCAGGTCGGCGGTCTTGAGCAGCTCGTTGAACTGGCCGCGAAACACCGCTGTCTCTTTGCGCAGGGCCCGCAGCGCGATCGCGCGGCTGCCGATGATGACCCACGACACCACCGACAGCACGACCAGGGCCACCAGCACGAAAAGCACCATGCCGCGCGACTGCAACGCCGCCGTCATCGGGTCCATTTCGACCTGGGCGAACAAGACGTGGGGTAAAAGCGCGGGCAAGGCGTCCATGGGCGGCAAGCGTAGGCGGCAAGGGTTTTGGAAGCAACCGGGCGGTTGGTCAGCGCCCGGTCTGGCTGGCGCTCAAAAGTGCGGAAAGCACAGAGGAGTCGGCCAAATTCGCAACCGCCAGCTCGGGCGCGCAGCTGCGCAAAGTGGCCAGATCTGCGCCGCCCGTCGCCACCGCCAGGCACAAAAACCCGTTGTCCTGAGCAGCCTTGACGTCGCGCGGCGTGTCACCAACCACCCACACCGCGCAGTGATCAAGGGGCTCGCCCAAGCCCAAGGCGCCGCGCTCTGCCCCTTTGCGAACCAGCTCAGCGCGGTCTTCCGCATCGCAGCCGAATCCGCCGAACGCAAACGGCTGCCACAGGTCGCCGTGCGCCAGCTTGATGCGTGCGCCATCGCGCAGATTGCCCGTGCCCAGGCCGACTGCCACCCGCGGCTGCCCGGTCAGCGCCGCCAGCAACGGTACCACGCCTTGGAGCACGCGGTAGCCGTCGGCGCGCGACAGCTCGTCGCTCAGCGCGGCTAGGTACGCCGTCAACACCTGGTCGATGACGCTGGCGCCGTCGTCGGCACCCACCGCGCGCAGCCCGGCACGGACGATGGCGCGGTCGGTCATGCCCGCCAACGAAAATCCGTCGCACGCATCAGGTCGGCCGACCACCTCGGCAAAGCCGCGGTTCATGGCGCGCCGGCCGGCGCCGCCGGTCAACACCAGCGTGCCGTCTACGTCGAAAAGCAGGATCGTGGGTCGCCCGCCGGCCATGGCCGCAGGGTGACAGGGTTCGCAGGTGGTGCCAAGCGCGTCAACAGGGACAGTCAAAATCGGGCACGGTCAGCGTCAGCGCCGGTCGCCACGCCGGGCCGACCTGCCGCCATACCCGATCGGGCGCGACCAATTCGAAACGCCCATCGCCGTCGACGTCGACCGCGGCTTGGGGCATGGTGTCAGCGCCGGCCTTGGGATCGCTGGCCAACTGCAGCGCGAAGTTGTCGGGCGGCAGCGGGCGCGCCGTCCAGATCGCCAGGTAGGCGCCCCAAAAGCCGCCGCATGCCTCGCCGGCTTGGGCGCGCGTCACCACCAACCGGGTGCCGTGGCCCTCAAAGGACACGACTTGCGCAACGGCGTGCTGGTACTGGTCCCACGTCAGCGCGCGCGGAGGCTCGACCTCGCGGGCATAGTCGCGACCGATCTCGACAAAGGCCTTCTCGGCCCGCATGGTTGCAAGCGCCGTTTCGCGCAGTTGCCCGGCCTTGGTGGCGTCGCGGCCCAAAAACACCGGCGGCGGCAGGTGCGCCGAGCGGCCGAAAAGCGCCTTGGGACAGTCGGCGCGGTTGCCCGGCGTGGGATACGGCCGGACCCGCACGGCCGTCACGGCTTCGGCCTTGCCCAGGTCCCACACCGCTCGCGCAATGTCGGCAGCCGGCGGCCGCTCGCTCGGTGGGCCTTCGGTCCACTGCTGCACCTGACCAAAATGCGGAATCGCGCGGGCGATTGCAGCGACCTCGACCACCTGGCCGCGGCACACCTCGCCGGTCTGGCCATACACGACTACGTCGCGGTCTTTCCAGGGCTTGCGCGCGCCCGCCCAGTCCAGCGGCGCGACGGCTGCCCACACGCCGTGTTGTTGCACAACGCTCGGCGAGACATCGGACGCCGGAGTCGCCGGCTCGATCGCGAGCCAGGTCGCCTCGCCCAATTGCAGCGCCAGGGCCAGGTTCTCGGCCGATGGCGGCGCGGTGCCTTCCACCGCCGCCACCGTCGACGCCAGCATTTCTTCGCGCACGATGCGCGGAGCGTCGAACTCTCGTGCAACCACCCACAACTTTGGGCCTTTGTCGCGAAACGACCCGGTCGCAAAGGTCTGCACGAACCGGACCTGCGCCAGGCCCGCCGCGATCGCGACCTGGACATCGTCAACCTGGACCTGCATCGCCTTGCCAAACATGCGTTTGCGGTCCGCCATCCACCCGGCGCGCGCAAACTGCCGCGCGACCGCGCCCACACGCCGAATGCCCGTCATCTTGGTGGCGTACAGACCCTGGTAGATCGCGAAATCACCTTGGTTTTGGGCAGCCAACCACAGGTCGAGCAGCCCGCGCACCTCGGCCTCGGTCACGGTCGGCGGCGGCGGCAGCGCGACAGGACTTGCGGCCTCGGCGGGAGCCACCGCAGCAGAGGCGGCTTCGGGCGCCGCGACGACTTGCGCCGATGGCGCTGCGGGTGGTGCCACCGGCGGCGGCGGCGACGCCTTCGCACAGCCACACGCAGCGGCGATTGCGGCCCACCCCAGCGCTGTAGTCAGCAAACGCGCCATCGACGACCTCGTTGCCCGTTGCGGGCACGCCGCTGTTTTGCCACAGCCTGACTTGGAATGCGCGGCCGACAGCGGCGGTCAATTGGCGCGCTGCCACCAAATCGGTGAATAATCGCCGCCGGCGGGCGTTGCCCGCGTTTGGAGCGCGGCTTCCGTGGTGGACGAGCGCGAACAAGCCTTGGTCAACGCAGCCCTCGATGGCGATCGCGCCGCTTTTGGCGAACTGGTCGACCGGCTCAAACGGCCGGTCTACAACCTGTGCATGTCGCACCTGCACAACGACACCGAAGCGATGGACATGGTCCAGGACACCTTTCTCAAGGTGTTCACGCACATGGACATGTTCCGCCGCGACTCGAATTTTCGGGCGTGGGTATTCCGCATCGCCGCCAACGGGTGCATCGACCGCTTGCGCCGTCGCCGCACCCGCCGTGCCGAAGAACTGGACGACCGCGTCTCGGCGGACGACCTCGCGGAGATCGATCTGCCAGCCGTCGGCACGTTTGGTCGCGCCAGCGCCCTGCAAGAGCGCGCACGATCGCAGCTCAGTGACCGGCTGGAGCAGGCCTTGGCGACGTTGCCCGAAACCCACCGGCAATGCGTGCTTTTGTGTGATGTGCACGGCTACTCCTACCAGGAGATTGCGGACGAAATGGGCATACCCAAAGGCACCGTCATGAGCCGTTTGTTCTATGCCCGCAAGCGGTTGCAGGTCGAGTTGGCCGACTACCGCGAGGAGGCGACCCGTGTCTGATACCTTGGAAGCAATGGCGATCGACGACGCTGATCTCGAATTGGTCCTGCTGTTTGTCGACGGCGAACTGGGCGGCGATCCGGAGCGCCGGCAGGCCGCCGAGCGCTTGATCGCCGGCAACGCTGCCGCCCGGGCCATCGCGGACGACGTGCGCGCGACCAAGGCTGCGGTGCGCGAACTGGTGGTGGGCGATGCCGCTGCTGCCCGCGTCAGCGCCGATCTGTCGATGGTGCGCGGCCGGGTGATGACCAAGATTCCGCCAACCCCGCGGCCAGCGCCGACTCCAGAAAAGGCGACCGGCTTTGATCCGATCGGGTGGCTGCGCGCGCTGGGCTTTGGCAAGGTGAGCGTGGCGTTTGGCGCCGCGGTGGTGGCCGCCGCCTGGATTGCGGTGGCCTTGCGCCCGGCAGCCGTCGACCCGCAGGCCAGTCAAGCAGCTGCGCTGGCCGAAGACGCGGTCATTGGAGATCAGCCAGTGATCATTGAAGAAATGGAAGTTGACGGCGAGTCCATCACCGTCAAGCCAGCCGCCGAGCCGGACCGGCCAACGGTCATCTGGCACTTTGCCGACGCCAAACCAGGGGAGGGCTGATGCGACACGCAACGCCGCGACTGAACTGGACCGCCCGTCTGTGGCTGACCGCGCTGACCTTGGGCTTGGCATGCGCCATGGCCTGGCCGCCTACCGCAGCGCTGGCCCAGGCCGGCACCGCAGGGTTCACGGTTCGGATCATTGAGGGCAGCAAGGGGCCGGCGCCCAAAGTGGACCCCAAGCTTGGCGACCTCAAGCGCGAACTGGAGACGCTGCACCAGGAGTTCAACAGCTTCTTGCTTGTGACCGATCACCCCATGCGCCTGGCGATTGGTCAGCGCCAGGCCGTCAAGCTGCCCGACGGCGCCGATCTGGCGGTGCAGTTGCTGGAGTTGGTCGCCGGACCGCCGCCGCGGGTGCGCCACCAGGTCGAGTTGCCCAAGTCGCGCACCGTGCGATCGGTTGCGCCGGGGGGCCGCACGCTCGATGTGCGCCCGTGGGGCGACAAACTCATCATCATCTGCACGGCCGTCGACAAGTAGCCGGCTGTTTGCCAGCGATCGCGGCCGCGTGCTACCTTTGGCGGCCCGCTGCTGGGGGTCGATCCGCGTCGGTCGGCGCCGGTTGCGCGTGCACAATTCGGGTAGGCGACCGTGCACAATTCGGGTATGCGACAGTGACGGCGTTGGCGGGCAAATCGACTCGTAGAGTGCTGCTGGGCCTTGCCTTGGGGCTTGTGCTGTCCTGGCAGCCCATTTCGGCCCAGGCCGATGAGGCGGCACCGCCGCCGCCGCCGGCCGCAAGCGACGTTGCTCCACCGCCAGTGCCAGTGGATCCCGCCGCCGCTGAGGCCGACCGCCTGAGCGACGAAGCCAAGCAAGCGTACAAAGACAAGAAATACGCCCAGGCGTTTGCGCTGTTCGAGAAGGCGTTTGCGGTGCAGCCGCGCCCCGCCTTTTTGTATAACATGGCGAAATGCAAAGAAAAGATGGCCGAGTACACCGAAGCCGTCAAGCAACTGGAGCGCTATCTGGAAACGTACCGACAACAGAACGGCGGACTGGAATCGCCGGACCGCGCCGACACCCTGCGCCAGATCGAGGACCTGAAGCGGCGCGCCTACGAGGCCCTGCCTGAAGTGTCGATCCAGTCGGTGCCGCCGGGCGCCCAAGTGCTTGAAGAAGGCGCCACGCTCGGCTCGACGCCGCTGGTGACCCGCATGAAGCCGGGTCGCCACAAGATCGTGCTCAAACTGCCGCAACACTCGGACCTGGATGCCGACCTCGACGTGCCGCTGACCGGCAAAGTGGCCGTGGTGCTGTCGATGAAAAGCATCGTCAAGCGCGGCGGCATCAGCGTGTGGTGCAACGTCAAGGGTGCGCAGGTGGTGCTCGACGGCAAAGTCGCGGCGGTGACGCCCTTTGCCGGCGTGCTCGATGCCGAGCCTGGCCCCCATCAGGTCACGCTGACGCGCCAAAGCTACAAGGCCAGCGAACACCAGGTGCAGGTGCCAGACGACCGGGTCGTAAAGCTTTTCGTGCACTTGGATCGCAACGAAAGAGTCTCTACCTTTCGCAGCGTTATTGGCTGGCCGCTGGTGGTGTTGGGGGCGTTGGCCGTGGGTGGCGGCGGCACGGCGTCGTGGCTGGCCAATCAGGAATACCGCGGCACGCCGGCCTTTCAAGAATACGAAGGCTTGCAGAACCTGGGCTACCGCGCAGGCGGCGGAGCAATGGGCCTGGGCGTCGTGTTCTTGCTTTGGGA
>CAXRHS010000449.1:0-6346 GCA_964230235.1 Myxococcota bacterium | reverse complement strand
AGCGATTGGCCTGCGGCGGCCGCAGTGTAGCCCCTGACGCCGGCGCTGTCACACGGCGGGCCTTTGCAGCCTGTCCTTGAAAAAGAGCTGCAATTTCAACGATCAGAAAATGGGTGCGATCTTCTGGACCTTGCGCCGCCCCAGCGTCACCCCCCGTCGGCGTGCGGAGCGCTTGACGAAGAAGGCGACTCTCGTGGTCCTCGTGAATCGCGCGGCCCAGGTAACCCGCTACCAACGTTCGCCAAAAACGCCACCGCCCGCCCCAAGTGACCTCGGAGCGGGCGGCAGCGTGAGCTAGCTCTGGCGAACTACTCGGAAACGTCACCACCGGCCGGCATCTGGCCGATGCGGAAGATGACAAATTCCGCGGGCTTCACCGGGCACATGCCGATCTCGCAGATCATCTGGCCGGCGTCGATGACTTCCGGGGGATTGGTCTCCTCGTCGCACTTGACGAAGAAGGCCTCTTCCGGGGTCTTGCCGAACAGCGCGCCCTGGCGCCACAGGCGGAGCAGGAACGCGCCGATGTCGCGGGTCACGCGCTTCCACAGCCGGTGGTCGTTCGGCTCGAACACCACCCACTGGGTGCCCAACTCGATCGACTGCTCGACCATGTTGAACAAGCGGCGGACGTTGACGTAGCGCCACGAGGCATCGGAGCTGATCGTGCGCGCGCCCCACACGCGGATGCCGCGGTTGGGGAAGGTGCGGATGCAGTTGATGCCCTTGGGGTTGAGCAGATCCTGCTCGCCGCGGGTGATGTTGTACTTGAGGCCGATCGCGCCGCGGACGATTTCGTTGGCGGGGGCCTTGTGCACGCCGCGCTCCGAGTCGCTGCGCGCGTAGATGCCGCACATGTAGCCCGACGGCGGCATGAAGATGTTGCCCTTGAAGGGGTCGTACACTTCAACCCAGGGGAAGTAGTACGCGCCGTACTTGCTGTCGCGCGGCTTGGGCAGCTTGTCGACGCCGCCCTTTTCGATGACCTCCGGGCTGTCGAGCACGGCGAAGCGGTAGCGCATGTTCTCGCAGTGGCTGAGCACGGCGTCCTGGATGACCGGGTCGGTCTGGCCGGGGGCGGCGACGATGTTGACGTCGTCCACGTCTTCGAGCGCCTTGAGGCCCGTGCGGGTGCCGGGGCCGTTGTCGGTGCCGATGTACAGCGCGGCCTTGCTGGCGAGCTTGGGCTTGCCGTCGGCCGGCGGGGCCTTGCTGATCTCGTCCCAGTTGCCGACGTTGAGCACGTAGGCGCGGGCGCCGCCGTTGTTGAAGAAGCCGTAGACCGCGTGGGCCAGGTACTCCGAGTTCTGGAAGTCACCGAAGTGCTTGGTGAACTGCGACCAGTTGGTGCAGAAGATGGGCTCGTTGACCGGGCCGACGGTCGCTTCGCCGAGGAACGCGACAGTGCTGGTGCCGACCATTTCGAGCGGCTTGGTGCCGCGATCGACTTCTTCCACGTAGACGCCAGGAGACAGGTACGTCGTTGCCATGTTGTTGAGACTCCACAGGAAATGCCACCCGCTTCACCGCCCGCCCAGTGCTTTGCCCGGGTACGACGTGCGACAGTGGCGCGGCTGCCGACCCCCCTGACGCCTTGCCAGAAGCAGTCGACCAGCCATTGCGCGGGCTTGCGGCCCACGTTTGGTGCGCGTCGAACCACTGCGGCCTCCGTGCGCGACGGTGCCGTGGCTGACGTGCCGATAAGTCGTCGCGGACTCGCGCGGTTAGCGCTGCACCGCGATTTCGCGACCGATGACGCGCCGGACTTCGCTGCTGCGCCGGTCGGACTCGACCCGGAAGCGCACGAAGTAAAAAAGCGCAGGTCGCATTTCTTCGTTCATCGACCGCCAGAACGACATGGTATCGTTGTGGTCGGCTTGCAAGTTTGGGTAGACATTGAGCTTGTCGTCGGGATAGAACGAGTCGCCTTTGAGCAACTCGCCTGTCACGATGGTGTTCTCCAAGAAGGTCTTGACCACCAGGCCAAGCAGCAGGTTTTCTTCGCCCGGCGAGTTGCCCCATACCGAGACGCAGACGTGAGCGTTGAGGTACACGGGCGCATCGCGGAAAAACTCGACCACGTTGCCGGTCTTGTCGTGGGTCGACACCAGCGACTCGGTCCGCTCGCGGTAGTTGCCGTGAAAGCCGATATGGAACAAGAACGCGTTCACCATCGGCAAGTTCTTGATGTTGTCCTTCTTGGGCCGGTCGGTCGAGACGCTCACAGTCGTAAAGCCGTTGGCCTTGAAGGTCTCCTTGAGGAGTTCCTTCAGTGTTTCGCCAACATCGCGAATGACCTCAAACTGGCTCATCGGCTCCCGGACCCTCCAAAGGGAGATGCGGTGTACGCCTTTGCGGCGAGGGTGTCAACGGCGTTTTCCGGCCGGCTACCACACCAACAGCGAGCGCACGGGGGCGTCGGTCAACCTGTTGCGCCCGTTGAGACAGCCCAGTTCTGCCAGAAAGACGTCGCCGGCAACCGCACCGCCGATCTTCGCCACCAGATCGGCTGCAGCGCGCGCCGTGCCACCCGTGGCCAGCACGTCGTCGACGATGAGCACGCGCTGGCCCGGCGCTACCGCGTCCGCGTGGATCTCGATCGCATCCTGGCCGTACTCCAGGGCGTACGCGAGGCGCACTTTCTCGGCCGGCAGCTTGCCAGGCTTGCGCACCAGCGACACGCCCCGGCCGGTGGCGTAGGCCAGCGCGGACGCAAACAAGAAGCCGCGCGACTCAATGCCCACGGCGACCTGCCAATCGAGGTCGCGGGTCGCCGCCGCCATGTCGTCGATGGCCGCGCGCAGCCCCGGTCCATGCTGCAAAAGCGGCGTGATGTCCTTGAACTGGATGCCAGGTTTGGGAAAGTCCGGCACATTGCGGACCAGGTGCGCGAAGTCTTGCACAGGCATCAGTTTCTCCTTGGCGGGTCAAGGGTTGGCTAGCAACTCGGCCACGCGGTCCAGCTCGCGGTGCCGGGTCAGGTCGTCGCCAAGCGGCGTCACCGACACGTAACCGTCGCGGACGGCATTGCAGTCGCTGCCTTCGATATCGGGCATTTGCACGGTCAGGCCGCCAATCCAGTAGTAGGCGCGGCCGCGAGGGTCGTTGCGCGCGATGACCTCGTTGGCGTACAGGCGATGACCCATCCGCGTCGCCCGGATGCCCTGCCAGGCGCCGAGCTCGATCGGCGGCAGATTGACGTTGACTGCCCCGGCCTGCGACTGCGCCACTTTCAACAAGTTCGGCAACATCGCGTCCAAGAGTGGTTCCAGTTCGTCCATGCGGGCTTCGCTTGAAGTGCAGTGCGAGATGGCCAGGCTTGGCACCTTCCAATGCGCACCCTCCAGCGCACCGGCGACCGTGCCCGAATACAGCACATCGTGGCCCAGGTTCGGGCCAGGGTTGATGCCGCTCAGCACGACGTCCGGGCGCAAGTCCAAGTGGTGCAACGCCAGGTAGATGCAATCGGTCGGCGTGCCGTCGCAAGCCAGCCAGCCCGGCTTGGTCTCGCGCAGGCGCAGCGGCTTGTAGAGCGTAATCGCGTGGGCCACGCCGGAGCGCTCGGTGTCCGGCGCCACGACCATCACTTCGCCCAGCTTGGCCGCGACGCGCGCGAGCACGTCCAAGCCGGGTGCGTGGATGCCGTCGTCGTTGGTCAGCAGGAAGCGCACATCGGACTCCGCGGTGGGCGTCGGCGGTGTAGTCCAGCCCCGCCGTGTTTGTCAAAGCGACTTGGCGCCCGCCCAAAACGGCTTCGGAAAGTGGCTTCGGAAAGTGGGGTCAATATTTCAACACACCGAAAGCATTCGGATACTACCGCAGGGCGCGCCAGAGCAGCTCACCGTCTTGGGCGAGCATGTCCGTGTTTTCGCGGTACGCGGCGAAAATGGCGTCCAGGGCCTGCTCGGCGGCTTGCACGGTCGCCCGTCGTTCCGTGATGACGGACGCCAGTTGCTCTTCGAGTTCTGTTTGCATGACCGTGCAGTTCTGGTCGATCGCGGCAAACTGCTCTGGCTTCGGGTGCGGGCGCCTCCGGCCGCCAAGTTGGGTCTCCAATCCCTGCCGCCATTGCACCAGACCGTCGATGACCGCCAGGGTCAGGCCCGGCAGGCCGATCAAACGATGGCGCTCAATGTCGGCCGCTGTCACCAGGCCTCGAATCAGCAACGTCCGCCGTCGTTCCGCCGTGACGACGCCGGGCAGTTCGGCCTCTTCGACCGAGGTCGCTTCCAGTTGCGGCCGGATCGCTTCATCCAGGACGTCGGCCGATAGCCGTTCCCACTCCGATAGTCGGTAGCGCACGATCGCCTCATGCCGGTCGCACAGTTCCTCGAACGCCGCGAGCAACTGCCGGTCGCGAATTCGCCGCTGGTGCGCCTCGGCCAACCAGGCGTCGGCGCCGGAGAGCACAGCGTGATGCAACTGCTGCATTGCGGTCAGTCGTTCCAGCCAAGGGCGGCGCGTCCACCACGACCACGCGCCGCCGATCGCCCATAGGCCGCCACCAGCGACGGCAAGCGCAGTCGCCAGCCGCGCGTCCCCGAGCGACCACAGCGCGGTGGCGCCAAGCACCGACAGGTGACCGACCACGCGAACGTGCCAACTGTCGCGGTGGGGCGGTGGACCCAAGTTGGCGACTCGGCGGGCCATTTGCAGCGCGAGGTCGATGTTCTCCGGTGATTGCAGCGATGCGGGCTCCGGCGGGCCCTCGGTGCGCGCCATCGCCGTTCGCAACCACTGCAGTTGGTCTGAGCGAGGCGACCACGTCGACACGTAGCGATCGCCGTCTTCGCGCAAAAAGTACGCGTAGTGCAACGTCGCTTCGATCAGGCACCATGGACACCGCGACAGGCTCGGCGGCACGCTGTGCATGGCGTCGATGGCGCACGGCTCCAGCGTGGTCGCCATCGCATCGAGTTCAGCTGCCCAAGTCGCGGCGTCCGGGCGGTCGCCTTGCTCTTCGGGGTCGCCAAACGCCTGCTCAAACAAGGCCCGCAGCGAGCCTGGCACCGCGGCAAGCGGAAGCAGGTGCTTGAGGCGTTGCGCGACCTCGGGGTAGTCGTAGTTGCACGCCGCAATCGCTGCGGCCATGTCGCCCGTCGCACCGCCGGAGAACGGATGGCGGCCCATGAACACGAGCTTGAAAAGCAGGACTGCCAGGCCAAAGCGATCGTGGTTCTCGGTGCGAACCACCGAGCGGAAATCTGCCCCTTGCAGTTCAGGTGGCGTGTAATCGACCACGCCGACGCCGGTCAGGTAGGTGCGACCTTCAAAGGCGATTTGGAACGAGTCGCAGTCCACCAGTTGCAATGAGCCGTCGCCCGCCACCAGCACATTGCGCTCGTTGACGTCGCCGACCAGGACGCCGTGGTCATGCAGTGCAGCGAACATGCGGGCGCAGCCGGCAGCGGCCCGGGCAAGGGTTTCCCAACTGGCTTTCGGATAGGTCCGCTTGCGTTCTTCTGGGCTATACAACTCGTGCACGGGGTGCTGGTCGTGCAGGCGCCGCATCACGAAGCCACGCAATTGACCGCTGTCGTCCGTCAAAAGTCGCTCGGGCCAGGCGCAATGGATGCCCAAGTTCGGCGCCTCTTGCAGCAGCGCCACCATGCAACGCAGTTTCTCGCACCGCTCCGGGTCCGGTGCGTTGGCATAGACCTTGGCGACGCGGTCGGGCTGACCCTCGACGCACAGAACGGTGCCTTCACCGCCGCGGCCGATCTCGTCGGTCAGTACAATCCACTGCCGGCCGTCGTGCAGGCGCATCGTCAAGCGGGTCGACCTCTGGTGCGGCCGTTCCGCATCGCAAAGACCAGCGTCAGGTCATCGTCGGTGCGCTCTGCGACGCGCGGTGAGCGCAGCAGCGCCTCCAGGTGGGGCGTCAGTTCGGCAACATCGCGCTGCGCCATCTCGGCGGCGAAGTTGTCGAAAAACGGCGCGAACGGCTGCCGGCGTTCAAAGTCAAGCGTCAAAGGGATGAGGCCGTCGGTCATCACGCAGATGGCCTGGGCAGCGGGCAACTCGGACTGCGTAAACACGATCTCGTCGTCGGTCACGAACTGCGTTGAGTTGGCGTATTCGCCGCGCATCGGCCAGGCGGCGGCCTGCCACGGCTGGTCAGCGGCGGTTCGATAGACGACCGCGCCGTCACCCACACAAATCACTGTCGTCGACTGCTCGCTGGCGACAACAATCGTAATCGTTGTCGATAGTTGCCGTATGGCACCCAATTTCCGAACCGCTTCTTCGCGCAATTTTGCCCGTACTGCGCGCAGGACACGGTCGCCATCCACGGCCCGTTGCTCCTCGCGCTGAATGGCCTGAACTGCCGCTTCGACCGCAAGCC
>CAXRHS010000448.1:0-9142 GCA_964230235.1 Myxococcota bacterium | reverse complement strand
CCGATTCAGGCACGCCAGGGGCGCGGCGCGGGCGAGGGTCGCCGCGCCCACGGCCGGTGCCCGCTACGCGACGGAGGCAACGTGGACGGCGACGTCGTCAAGGTGTCGGCCCCAGGGGTCGATCTGGTGTGGATCCGGCTGTTCCGCTCGACCGTGGGCTGCAAGGCCGTGGTGGCCGTGACCGGCCTGTTGCTGGTGGCGTTTGCATTTGCCCACATGATCGGGCACTTGCAGATGTTCGCGCCGCTCGGCGGCCAGGAAGGCTACAACCAGTACGCAGAGAAGCTGCAGTCGCTGGGCGCCATCAAGTGGGCGGTGCGCGGTGGCCTGCTGCTGGTGGTCGGCTTGCACATCCAAGCCACGCTGTCGCTCATCGCCCGCAACCGCGCGGCGCGGCCGGTCGCTTACGGCCAGAACAAGTGGCTGGCGGCGAGCCTGGGCGCGCAGACCATGCGGGTGACCGGGCCGATCCTGGCGTTCTTCATCCTGTACCACATCTTGCACTTCACGGTGCTGGCGGTGTCGGCGACAGGTTACGAGACCATGGACTACGAGCTGCGCGACGGCACCGGCCGGGTGGTGGCCGATGTGTACGGTCGGATGGTGCATGCGTTCACGCAGCCGGTCCTTACCCTGGCCTATGTCGGCGCGGTGGGGCTGCTCGGCATCCACCTGGCGCACGGCATCTCGAGCCTTTTGCAGACCCTGGGCCTGCTGAATGCCACCTACCGGCCCGCGGTCCGCAGCATCGGCCCGTTGCTCGCCGGGTTGCTGACGGCCGGGTTTGCCGCCGTGCCGCTGGCGATTCTGGCCGGCGTCATCCAATAGTGCAGCACCGCAGCCCATTTTGCCGGCGCGCCCGCGCCCGCATCGCAAGGTAAGGCCATGTCCATCCGCCTCGACGCCAAGATCCCAAGCGGGCCGCTGGCGCAAAAATGGGACAAGCACAAGTTCGAGTGCAAGCTCGTCAATCCCGCCAACAAGCGCAAGTTCAGCGTGATCGTGGTCGGCACGGGCCTGGCCGGCGCTTCGGCGGCCGCGAGTCTGGCCGAGCTGGGCTACAACGTGCGGGCATGCTGCTTTCAAGACAGCGCCCGCCGCGCCCACTCGATCGCGGCGCAAGGTGGCATCAACGCCGCCAAGAACTACCAGAACGACGGCGACTCGGTGTACCGACTGTTCTACGACACCATCAAGGGCGGCGACTACCGCGCCCGCGAAGCCAACGTCTACCGGCTGGCGCAGGTCTCCGCCAACATCATCGACCAGTGCGTGGCGCAGGGCGTGCCGTTCGCGCGCGAGTACGGCGGCACCTTGTCCAACCGCAGTTTTGGCGGCGCCCAGGTCAGCCGCACCTTCTATGCGCGCGGCCAGACCGGTCAGCAGCTGCTGTTGGGCGCCTACTCGGCGCTGTCGCGGCAGATTGGCCTCGGCAAAGTGCACATGCACGAGCGCAGCGAGATGCTGGACCTGGTGGTCGTGGACGGCCACGCCCGCGGCATCGTGACCCGCAACCTGGTGGACGGCAAAATCGAGAGCTGGGCGGCCGACGCGGTGGTGCTGGCGACCGGCGGCTACGGCAACGTGTTCTTTTTGTCGACCAACGCCCAGGGCTGCAACGTCACGGCCACCTACCGGGCCCACAAGAAGGGCGCGCTGTTTGCCAACCCCTGCTACACCCAGATCCACCCGACCTGCATCCCGCGCTCCGGCGACCACCAGAGCAAGCTGACACTGATGAGCGAGAGCCTGCGCAACGACGGCCGGGTGTGGGTGCCCAAGAACCGCGCTGACACCGGCAAAAGTCCCAAGGACATCGCCGAGGCCGACCGCGACTACTACCTGGAGCGCATCTACCCGAGCTTTGGCAACCTGGTGCCGCGCGACATCGCCAGCCGCGCCGCCAAGCGCATGTGCGACGAGGGCTTGGGTGTGGGCCCAGGTGGGCTCGGCGTCTATTTGGACTTTGGCGATGCCGTCAAGCGCCTGGGCAAGGCCGTGGTCTCGGAGCGCTACGGCAACCTGTTCGACATGTACCAGCGCATCACCGACGAATCGCCCTACGAGGTGCCGATGCGCATCTACCCGGCGGTGCACTACACCATGGGCGGCCTGTGGGTCGACTACAACCTGATGAGCAACCTGCCGGGTCTGCACGTCATCGGCGAGGCCAACTTCAGCGATCACGGCGCCAACCGGTTGGGTGCGTCGGCGCTGATGCAGGGCCTGGCCGACGGCTATTTCGTGTTGCCGTACACCATTGGCCACTATCTGGCGACTGCCAACCAAAAGAAGCTGACCGGCCAGGAAAGCGAGTTCGCGGCCGCGGTCGCCGACACCCGTGCGCGCATCGGCCAACTGCTCGCCATTGGCGGCAAGCGCTCGCCGACCAGCTTCCACAAAGAACTGGGTCTGTTGATGTGGGACAAGTGCGGCATGGGCCGCAACGCCGCCGGTCTGCAAGAAGCCATCGAACGGATCCCGCAGATCCGCGAGGAGTTCTGGGCCAACTGCGGCGTGCTCGGCGACGGCGACAGCTACAACGTGGCGCTGGAAAAAGCCGGTCGGGTCGCGGACTTCTTGGAGTTTGGCGAGCTGATGTGCCGCGACGCCTTGGACCGCGCCGAGTCGTGCGGCGGTCACTTCCGCGAGGAATTCCAGACCGAAGGCGGCGAAGCGCTGCGCGACGACGCCAACTTTACCCACGTGTCGGCCTGGCAGTACACCGGCGACCCGTCGGGCAGCGTGTTGCACAAAGAAGCGCTGATTTTCGAAGAGGTCCACCCCTCGACCCGCAGCTACAAGTAGCGCCGTCTTTGCGAGGATCCCATGAACCTGACCCTGAAAATCTGGCGCCAGAAAAACGCGCAGGCGGCCGGCGGCTTTGTCGACTATGCACTGCCGGGCGTCAGCCCCGACATGTCGTTCTTGGAGATGCTGGACATCTTGAACGAGGCCCTGCACGCCAAGGGCGAGGAACCGGTGGCGTTTGACCACGACTGCCGCGAGGGCATTTGCGGCATGTGCTCGCTGGTCATCAACGGCGTGCCGCACGGGCCCGACAGCGGCTGCACCACTTGCCAGCTGCACATGCGCCGCTTCAAGGACGGCGACGTCATCACCATCGAGCCCTGGCGGGCGGCGCCATTCCCGATCGTGCGCGACTTGGTGGTCGACCGCGGCTCGTTTGAGCGCATCCAGCGCCGCGGCGGCTTCGTCTCGGTCGGCACCGGCCACGCCCCCGACGCCAACGCGATCCCGGTGCCCAAGCGCGAGGCGGATCTGGCGATGGACGCCGCGCAGTGCATCGGCTGCGGCGCCTGCGTGGCCGCGTGCAAGAATGCGTCGGCGATGCTGTTCGTCGGCGCCAAGGTCAGCCAATACGCGCACTTGCCGCAAGGTCAGCCCGAGCGCTACCGGCGGGTCCTGGCCATGATCGACCAGCACGACCAGGAAGGCTTTGGCGCCTGCACCAACTACGGCGAGTGCGAAGCGGTGTGCCCCAAAGAGATCAGCGTGCGGGTCATCGCCGAGCTGAACCGCGACTACCTGCGGGCGACGCTTTTTGGGGCCGAGAGTGCCTGATAACCAAGAAGATCCACCGACGCCTGAGTCGGCCGCGCAGTCCGCGGGCTATTCCGGCGTGCCGCTGGCCAAGAAGCTAGGGATCCGCGCCGGTCAGACGGTGCGCTTGGGCGACGTGCCACCCAACTGGTGGCAGCTGGTCGAGTTGGAGCCCGGGGATCTGAACGTCGTCGACGATAGCTTCTACGCCTTTGGCCACTGGTTCGTGCGCTGGCGGGCGCAGTTGGACGCGGGCGCCAAAGACTGGGCGCTGGAGCTGGTTCCGTCGGGGATGCTGTGGGTGTCGTGGCCCAAGAAGGCGGCCAAGGTGGCTGGCGACATCAACGAAGACGACGTCCGCGCCGCGTTTCTGCCGTTGGGCCTGGTGGACGTCAAGGTGTGCGCGGTCGATGAGACGTGGTCGGGGCTCAAGCTCGTTCGGCGCAGAAGTGCGCGCGGTGCGGCGGCAGAGTGATCAAGCCTCGCCTTCGATCAACCGATCCCCCGCCCGCTCGGCCGCCTCGCCCAGCACCTGGCCGCGGGTGTGGATGACCTTGCCCGCAAACTCAACCTGCTCCCAGTTCGGCCCGGTAAATGGCTCGCGCCCGTGGCGCAAGTGGTCTTCAAAGAGCGCGCCGAGCAAGTCATACAGCAAGTCCACGGCCTGCCGCTCGCGCAGATCCTGGCTTTTGAGCTCGACCCGCACCTCGACCGCGTAGACCTTCTTGCGACCGGCGTCGGCCAACTCCCAGCACACCCCGACCCAGCCGGCTTGCAGCCGCCCCCACAGCACCCGCAGCGTCTCGTCGCGCGCCAAAAGGCCAGGCCACAGCTCGCGCAGCATGCGCTCGACGCGCCGGGCCTCGAATTCGCTGACGAGCTCTTTGTCCATCGCCTCAGCAACTGTAAGGGAACAAGCCGATCGACACAAGCGCGGAGCGCAGCGGCGAGTCGACTTGCAAAGTCGCGAGCTTGCCACCCACCCAGCAAGCGATGGGCCACCGTAGAAAATCGGGTGGATTTTTGACCAACCCTACAGCCGCCACCACAGGTCAAAGGTCGGCACCACCGGCAGGTTCTTGAGCACGTCCAAGCGGCCCGGCGCCGACTTGACGCGGTCGTTGACGGTCAGGTGGATGACCGTGTGCGCGCCGCCCAGCCAGCGTCGGGTCGCGTGGGTCCAGGTCGCCGCCAGCACCGGGTCGTCAAACCCGCCACTTGAAAACCCGTAGCGCACGTAAGTCGATAGCTGCACGAGATCGGTGGGCACCGGCAGGTAGTGGACGCCCAGACTGCAGGCGACGCCCTGCGCAAACCCCTTGATCCGGTTGGCCGCCAGCGGCTCGTCAAAATGGTTGGCCCAATAGGCCCCGCCGGTCAGCGACCACTGGCTGCCCAGCCATGCCGAGGCGATAGCGCCGACAACCAGTTCTCCGGGTGCCAGGTCGAGCAGTTCGCTGGTCGCGCCCTGACCGAACGAGCGCTTGAAGCTGCTGGTCGCCGAAAACGCAAACCGCGGATGGTCGACGATGCGGTAGCGCAGCGACAGGTTGGGGACCAGCAGCAGGTCAAGGATCGGATGGGTCTGCACGGTCAGCCGGTTGGTCAGGCCGGCGAGCAGCGGCGCCACCACCCCAATCGAGAAGGTATTTTGTTCCAGGGTCTGCGCGGTGCCGAGCGCCACCTGGTTGATCGAGCGCCAGTCCGCCGCAGCTGACCGCGGCAGCGCAGCCAAGCTGGCAACGATACAGGCGATCCAGATGCGAGCGGGAGCGTGGGCCATGGCCGGCAGTGTAGCCCAACCCGGCGGCGGCGCCAGTTGTCGCCGGCACGGCGCGCCCCTACAATCGCGCGGCGCCTGGCGAACTGCATGCCGGTCGCGCGCGCGTTCCCTTCGTCTTGAGGCGCCCGTGGCCGGACCCCGATTCAGCGACCCGCCGCGGCTGGCTCCCGAACCCGACGACTCGCTCGCGATCGTGGCGCCGCGCATGGGCCTGTGGATGGCGGTGGTCGCGGTAGTCGGTTCGTTTTCGACCTACCTCGCCAGCGCCGGACCGCCGGGCCGCGCCGCCAGCGCCGCGTTTGACCTGGAGCGCGACCTGCACCTGGCTCAGGCCAGGGCTGGCGACCGACCGTGCCGCTGGACCCCCGACAAGCGTTTTGCTTGCACCGACGATCCATGGGCGTTCATCGGCCCATATGGCGGTCACACCGCTGGTCGGACGCGGCGCTGCACGTGGATTCACCCGATTGGCGCGGGCGTCGCGAGCACCCTGCACTGGCCCAAGGTGCCGCTCGGTTCCAAGCTGGTCGCCAGCATCGGTCTTGTCGACGGAGCGGGCGAAGGCCGGCCGGCCGAGCTGACCGTGGCCTCGGGCGAGGTGGTGTTTGGCCAAGTGGCGTCGCTAAGCGCCCGCGACCTGCACAGCCTGGAGACCAAGGTGCCGCCCGGCCCCGCGGTCGGGCCACTGACGATCACCGTGCGCGCCAGCGACCACACCCTGCGCATGGCCTGTATCGACGTGCGGCTGTACGGCGAGCGGCTGCCGGCCGAGGCCATCGACGCCAGCACGCCCAAAGCGGGGCAACCGTGAGTGCGGCGGGACAAACGGCGGCCGGCGCCGAACCGGTCGACGAGGACGCGGTTTCGGGTTGGCTGTCGGCGGCCATTTCGCTCGGGGCCGCGCTGGCATGCTGGCTGGCGGTGGCCATGCTGTTGCGCAGTGGCGCTCCGGTATCGGCGTCGGTGGCGAGCTGGCTCGATGCGCTGCGCGATCCGGCCGGCGCCGAGCCGCTGCCGTGGCTGCTGGCCAAGGTCGCCCACAAACTGCCCGCCCAAGTCCGCACCGATCCGACCTGGGCCCTGCAATGGCTGCAGATTGGCCTGGGCGGCCTCGGCCTTTTTGGGGTATTCGCGCTGACCAGGGCGACCGCCGGCCTGTGGGCGGCGCTGGCGGCCGTCGCGATCGCGCTGGGTTGGCCCGATGCGCGGGCCGCGCTGTGCACGGCGTCTGCCGAATCGGTGCTGGCGGTAGCGGCCCTGTGGCACGCCTGGGGGGCGCTGCACTTGTCAGCCATGCCGCTGCGCTGCGGCGTGGTGCTGGGCCTGACGACCACCGCGGCATTGGTGGCGACGCCGCTCGGGCTTCTGCTCGGCCCGTTGTGGCTGCTGAGCGCGCTGGTCTTGCCGACCGCGACCGCCAGCGACAGCCTGCAGCACGAGTCGGGGCGTCCGGACCTGCCCGCCGGCAGCCGCTGGCTGGCGTGGACCGGCGCAGCGCTGCTGGCCGCCGGGTGTCTGGCCGTTGCGCTGCACGGTCAGTCGATCAAGGCCTGGGGCGCCGCACAGTTTGGCGCGTTGCGCGCGCCGACCGACCCGCTGGCGCTGGGCTGGGCGGCCAAGGTACCGGTGGTGGGCAACCTGGCGGCCCTGGCTTGCCAGATGCCTGTCGTGGTGCTGATTTTGGGCGTGCACGCGCTGCGCCGCGGCCTCGGTCACGAATCGGCGGCCGCGCTGGCGGCGCCGGTGGGGGTCGCGCTTGCGCTTTTGGCCGCGCTGGCGACGGCCGGAATGCCGGTAGTGGGCGACCTCGACCCGCTGCGCATGGTGGCGCCATTGCTGGCGGTCCTGGTAGGCATCGGCGTCGGCCGGCGCGCCCTGGCGCTGGTGGACGAACGGCGGTGGTGGGGGCTGGCGGTGTGGCTGGTCGCGTTTGGCGGGTGCCTCATCGCCGAGGCGGCGCTGCTCGACACCGACCGTCGCAGCGTCCTGGGCCGAATTCCGGGCGCGCTCTCCGAGTCAGAGCCGCTGCGCCCGGCAGAGTTGCGACCCGCCGACCTCGCGTTGCTGCAACATTTCGACCGCCACACGGCGGTCCTGCCGGCGCGCCCAGGTGGCGCTCGACTGGCGACCGCGGTGGCGGCAGCCGCGCCAGATGTCAAAGTGCCAGGCTTTTGCGCCCCCCATCGCGCGCAGTTGGTGCTGCTGCCCGAGCCGCCGCGCAACCTGGTCGACCGCGCCTTTGCCGATCACAGTCACAAGTTGGCCTGCACCGCGGACTTGAAGGTGTGCATGCATCGCCTGGTGGGTCAGTGACCGGGGCGAGCCCTTGGGCCGAACCAATGAACGGGATTCGCGCCGGCCGAAACGTCACGCCCGCATGCCACCAGTCTTCTGAGAATCGAATCGATTTTCGGCACGCGCTGGCGGGCGTTCGATTCGCTGCCGTCAACCGATCCCGCGGTGGCGCCAGCGGATGCGCGCAACGTCGCTCAACATGCGGGCGGCGTCGCGCACCGGACTGACCGTCGAGCGGTCGTCGTCGATCCAGCGCACCCCAACTTCGGCGATGCGGTAACCCAGGCGGCGCGCGATGTACAACACTTCGACATCGAAGGCGAACCGCTCGATGGTCATGCGTCCGAAGCAGCGCCGCGCCGCTTCGGCAGCAAACAGCTTGAATCCACACTGGGTATCGGCGATCCCCGGCACCCCCAGCGCGCGCACCAACGCGTTGAAGGTGCGCCCCATCGCCTCGCGGTAGGCCGGCTGGCGGCGGTCCAGCACGCTGCCGACCGTGTCGCGCGAGGCAATCGCGATGTCAGCGCCGGCGACGATCGCGGCGAGCAACTTGTCGATTTCTTCAATCGGCGTCGACAGATCGGCGTCCGAGAACAGCACCCACTGGCCACGAGCGACTTGCACGCCATGGCGAACTGCGGCGCCCTTGCCGCGGTTGCGGCCGAGCGTTTCGACCCGAAACTGCGTTTGGTCGGTTCCGCAGCGCCGGGCGACGGCAACGGTATCGTCGCGCGACCCGTCGTCGACTACCACGATTTCGACGCTCGGACTGCGCGCTTGCCGCCACGCAAACAGGCGGTCCAGGGTCTGGCCAATGCGGGCAGCCTCGTTGTAGGCCGGCACCACGATGGTCAGGCTGGCCAGGATCGCATCGGCACTGCGCTCACTTGCGGGCATCAAGCGCGACCTCAATCCAGGCGTTCTTCGAGGATCTTGCTTTCGCCGGGGCCCTTGTCGCCGGTCTTCTTGCCGCCAGAGGTCGACTTGGGCTTGGCTTCCTTCTTCTTGGCTTCGGCGGCCTTGACCTCGTCGTCGCTCAGTTTTCGCAGCGCGGTCTTGAACTGGGGCTGGTGGCGGGCGCCGACCTCGACGTCCTTGTCGGCAAAGCCGTCGAAGTGCAGTGTCGCAGTGCGGGCGGTGTCGTCGGTAAAGCGCAGCGGAAACGGCGTCTTGCCAACGACTTTGCCATCCACCAGCACATCGGCGCCGGCGGGGTCGCTCGCGATTTCGACGTAGACGGGGTGATCCGCCGAGACCTTGACTGGCGCGGGGTCGGCCTTGGCAAGGTCGGCTGGTTTTGCGGGCTCAGCTGGCTTGGCGGGCTCGGCCGGCGGCGGTTCGTCCGCCTTGGCTGCTTGCGCGGCGACGGGCAGTTGCGCCTGCGCGGCGGACGCGGCATCCGCATCCGGCTTGCCGGTCCACAGCACGGCCCCCACCACACTGGCGACGACCAGACCCGCCAAAGCCAGCACCAGCGGCGCTTTGCTTTTGGCCGGT
>CAXRHS010000447.1:0-4619 GCA_964230235.1 Myxococcota bacterium | reverse complement strand
CGCCGACGCCCGACGCAGCGCGCGTCGCGGTGTCCGCCGAACGCGCCCGACTGGTACCCGGCAATTCCGGCGACCCGGTCAAGGTGGTCGAAGCGCTGCCGGGGATCGCGCGCACCGGTGGACCCGCGACCGGCCAGCTGGTGGTGCGCGGCTCGGCGCCGGGCGACACCCGCTTTGACGTCGACGGCTTGCCCGTGCAGCAGCTGTACCACTTTGGTGGGCTCTACTCGGTCTTGCAAGACGGCTGGATCGGCGATGTCCGCTACCGGCCGGGCGGCTTTTCGGCCGAGTTCGGCAACGCGATCGGCGGCTGGCTGGGTTTGACGCTGGCCCCGCTCGCCACCGACGGGGTTCACGGCAACGTTGACGTAAACACCTACCATGCCGCTGCGCTGGTCACCGCGCCGGCATCCGAGCGCTGGACCGTTGGCGCTGGCGCACGGCGCAGCTATTTCGACGCCTGGGTCCCGGCGGTGCTGGGCGAGTCGGCACGGTTCACTGCCGCGCCGCGCTATGTGGACTACCAACTGCGCGCGGATGGTCGGCCGGCGCGCGGGCTATCGGTTCGCCTGCTGGCCTTTGGCTCCGACGACGCCTTGGAGTTGGTGACAGCGGCGCCCAGTGACGCCGACCCTGGCGCTCAGGGGTTTGGGCTGCGGCGGTCTTTCCACCAGATCCAGGCCACGGCCGACTGGCAGCCAGGGCCGCGGTCGTCGCTGTACCTGGGGCTGGGGACGAGCTACCAGCAACTCAAGCTGTCGCCGTCTGCCGCCACGCGGTTTGACCTGACCTTTGACCCGGTCACCGCGCGCGTGCTGTGGAACCAGGCGCTGGGGAGCGATTGGACCGTCCGCGTCGGTGCATGGGCGACCGCGCAGCGCTTCGCGGTCGATGCGCGCCTGCCGCTGCCCACCCAGGAAGGCCAGGTGCCGCTGCCGCTGTCGGCTGCGCCGGTGTTGACCAGTCGCGAAACCGGCCTGGGCGGCGATGCGGCGCTGCACGCCGATGCCCGCTGGCAACCGGCACAGTGGCTCGACGTCACGACCGGCCTGCGGGCGGGCTGGTGGAGTCTGGCGGACGGCAGATGGGCGGCCGAGCCGCGGCTGACCGTGCGACTGGCGCCCACCACCGCAACCGCGGTGACGCTGGCGGGCGGCCTGTACCACCAGGCGCCCCAACCAGACACCACCAGCCAGTCATTCGGCAATCCGAATCTTGGCTTGGAGCGCTCCGAGCAGTATAGCATCAGCGTCCAACAGCGGCTGGGCGGGCAGGCGCAAATCGAAGTGACCGGCTTTGCCAAGCGAATGTCCGGGCTGGTCGTGCCAGGGCCATTTGGCGGCCCGCGCTACGACAACGCCGGCACCGGTCAGGTCCGCGGCGCAGAGCTGCTTTTGCGCGGCAGTGCCGGGCCGGTCGAGGGCTGGGTGGCGTACACCGTGTCGCGGGCCACCCGGATTGACCGCCCCGGCCAACCCGAGCGGCCGTTCGCCTTTGACCAAACCCATGTGCTAGCGGTGGTCGCCGGCGGCGATCTCGGCGCCGGCTGGCGAGCAGGTCTGCGCCTTCGCGCCGCTTCTGGCAACCCCTACACGCCGTTGCGGCCAGCCTACTTCGACGCCAGCGCAGATGTCACGGTGCCGACCGCGGCGACCGCGCCCTTGGCAGAGCGGTTGCCGGCGTTCTTCCAACTCGATGCCCGCATTGACAAAACCTGGACCTTCGACTTGTGGCGGCTGTCGGCGTATGTCGAAGGGAGCAACCTGACCAACCGCGCCAATGTGGAATCGATTGGGTACAACTACGACTACACCGAGCGTCGCGACGTCGTGGGCTTGCCCATTCTGGCGGGTTTTGGCGTCCGCGGTTCGTTCTGACCGACAACCGGCGCAGGCGTGTCGATGCGTCTTGTGCTCCTCTGCCTTTGCTACCCGGAAACCGCCGCTCTGGTTGCGGTGTGGCGCAAGGGAAAGTGGCGCACGGACGCGCGCACCTTGCGCGCAAGCTGGCCTGGCGCAGTCCGGGTCGAGCTTCGCGCCTGCCAGAGGCAGCTGCGACGCGGCCCCATCCCATTTTTTTTGGCGGTCCCTGGTACGGTCGCGCCATGGGAAAGGGTAGCATTGGCGCACACAGTGCGGGCCCATGGACCGTGGCCTGTTGAATGCGAGGCAATCGAATGATTTTTCATAGCAGAAGAGATGGTTTTCGCCGGCGCGGCGCTGCCGTTGCGGCGGTCAGTGCGGCGGTGGCTGCCGCCTGTACGGTGTCAACCCAGCCCCAACCGATCATCGAGCCGCCCTGGTGGCAGGGCGATGCCAGCGCGGCCACCGACGGCGGCGCCGACACAGGCAGCGCGGCGTACGACGGCGGGCAGCCCGATGCCGCACCTGATTCCGCGGCAAGCCTCAGCGATGTGCAGGCCCAGGACCCGCCGAAGTGGCTTGCATTCTGGACGCAGTCGCGCAAGCAGGTTCAGGATCCCTCGCCGTTTGGCAGTGGCTGGCAGACCAGCCGCACTACGTCGGTCGGCCTTGTCCAGGTGGCGTGGCAGGGTCAATCGGGCAAGGCATCGCTGTTTACCTGCGCGGTGGCCAGCAACCCGATCTTTGGCACCACCATGACCTTTCCGGCAGCATTTGTCGCCGCACAGGCGCAAGAAGACGCGCCCATCGCAGTCAACGGAGCTACCTGGACCTTTGGTCCGGCCACGCAGCGGGTCGGGCTGCAGCCGACCTATGGCGGCCCGATGCCGGCGACGGCGGAGGCGACCCATCCCGCGGTGGTCGACGGCGACAGCGACGGCAAGCCGGGAGTCACGCTGGACATCCAGGTGCCGCTGCTGGGCAAGCAGGCGCTGTACGTCGCCCAGCGAAGCACCGTCCAGTGGTCGGCTACCCTGCAACCAGATGGCAGCTTGAACGCACTGCCGACGGCGACGCACGAGCAGGCGACGCTTGGGGCGACGTCCAGTCTTCTGGTGGTAGCAGAAAAGGCCAAACCGGTGACCGCTGAGCCGGCGATGGAACTGCGCTGGCGAACCGTGCCGTTTGGCACCACTTGTGCGCAGTTGCTGGCCAATCCGCAGGCCCTGATTGGGCGGTCGTGGCCGCCCTGATACCGATCCTAGCCAACCAGGGTCGACAAGCCGTTGCAACAGGGCGGAGGCTTGTTCCACTCCGCCCACGAATCGGCGGGGCACAAGCCAGCGCCCATCACGCGGAATTCAGCGGGACTGGCGTGCCAGCTGCAGGCGCGTTGCTCGCCCACACCTGGTCGCCTCAACCGCAACGGGAAGCGCCAACCAATCGACCGTGGCAGGGTAGGCAACGACGGTCGGCGGTTCCGTCCTGGCGTCAGCGCTGCAAACAGCGGCCTGCGCCAACGCATGTCGGCGGCGGTATCCCAACCTGAAGACCGCCGCCGACTGCGCGCGGGGCGCACCCCTACGCGCCCGCTACTTCAGGGCGAACTCGATGCGCCGGTTTTGCGCGCGCCCCTTGGGCGATTTGTTGTCCGCCACCGGCTTGTCCGGTCCAAACCCGACCGTCGAGATGCGCTTGCCATCGATGCCCTTGCTGATCAGATACGCCTTGACCGCTTCGGCCCGGTCCAGGCTGAGCTTCTTGTTCTTGTCCGGATCGCCGACGTTGTCGGTGTGACCCTGCACTTCAATACCGGTGTCCTTGAACTCAGCCAGGACTGCAACCGCGTTGTCCAGCACGGCAAAGCTCTTGGCAGCGATGGTCGCCGAACCGGTCTCGAATTCGATGCCCTTGATGGCGCCTGCAAACTTGCGGAGCTTCTCGGGCACGGCGTCAGGGCAGCCGTCGTCGTCCTGGTAGCCGTTCTTGGTCTCCGGCTCTTTCGGGCACTTGTCGGCCAGGTCGTCCAGACCGTCTTTGTCGCTGTCGGGAACGGTGTCGGGGCAGCCGTCCTCGTCCTGGTAGCCGTTCTTGACCTCGGCCTGCTTGGGACACTTGTCGGCGCTGTCGGCGAGGCCGTCGCGGTCCGAGTCGGGATCGTCCGGGCAGCCATCGCTGTCTTCAAAACCGTTGACGGTCTCCGCCTTGGCCGGGCACTTGTCCTCGCTGTCTTCGATGCCATCGCGATCACTGTCGCCGTCCGGGCAACCGTCGCTGTCGTTGATCGCGTTGACCGTCTCAGCCTGCAGCGGGCATTTGTCGGCGGCGTCGGCAATCCCATCGCCGTCGTTGTCGACGTCGGGACAGCCGTCGCCGTCTTGCCAGCCGTCGAGATCCTCGGCAACCGACTTGCAGGCGTCCGTGCGGTCGGCAATGCCGTCGCCGTCGCTGTCGGCTGGCGTTCCGCCCAGGGCGTAGTACAGACCAAGCCATGCTTCTGCCTCGCCGACCAGTTGATTGCCGCGACCCGCGGTGACAGTGCCGAGCAAATCCAGGCGAGCGCCGAAATTCTCGGTCACAGCGATGCGGGTCCCGACTCCAACCACGGTCGTGCCGTCCGGGTCAACCTTTTGCGCCACCCGCGCGGAATCGGTGACCAGAATGTCGGCGCCCAGACCTGCGCGCACAAATGGCCGGAAGGAGCCTTCCGTCAGCAGGTTGAACAGCAGACTGCCGCGAAGCCCGATGACGGGCGAG
>CAXRHS010000446.1:0-2449 GCA_964230235.1 Myxococcota bacterium | reverse complement strand
GCTTCGCGGTTGGATGACCAGCGCCCGCAGTTCGCAGCGGACTTGCACCGGGTTGGCCGTGAAGCGCGGTGGTGGGCAGCCATGTGCACGCATGGCGCGGCGCATCGTCGCGACGCCTTGGCCCTCGGCCTGTGCCAGCTTGAGCTTGAGAAAGAACCAAGCCAGCGCCTGATTGCGCCATCGCGACGGTGCCTTGGCGGCCCGCAACTCGGCGAGCGAGACGCCAACCGGCAAGCCACCCGGCGAGACAATCTCAATGCGGTCGGCAAACACGGTAAGCCGCAGTGGATCAACCAATTCGTAGTCGCGGTGTACCAGCGCGTTGATCGCCGCTTCGTGTAGGGCGCGCGGCGGATACGCTTGAAAATGCGGCAGCGTCAGGCTGGTCTTGTTGTACTGTGTCTTGGTTTCCAGCGCCAGGAGCTCGACCAGTTTGCGCGCTTGGCTCAGCAAGGTTCCGGCCAGGTCATGGCGCGTTCCCGTCGGCACCGCGCGATCCGTGCCGTCATAGCGCGAGGCCAAGGCGACGGCGCCCGGCACAAACCGCTGCGGGTCGCGACCAAACAGCAACACGGTGAAATTGCGCGGCCGCAGCGCGCCGGTCAGCGGCTCTCGGGTGCACAATGGGGGCACAAACGGACCCAAGCGCGGCTCGTCGCTCAAGTAGTAGTCCACCCCGCGCGCCGAGTCATACTGGTCGATTTGCGTGAGCGTGTCGCGCAGAGCCAGCAAGTCGATGTCCGCGGCGGTCGCCTCGGCACATGCACGCCGATCCCACGGCACGATGGCACCTTTGCGCGTGAGCAGGGCAAGGAGCAGCCCATTGCGCGCTTCGCGGGTCTGGCTGCCGACGCGCACGTAGTGCTTGCCGGTGTCGGTGTCGCGGCGAAAGGTGTGGACCAACGCGGAGGCCGGCATCAAGAAGATCAACAGGCGCCGCGTCGGGTCGGCGGCGGGCAGCTCTTCGACGAGCGGCACCAGCGGTGGGCTCACGCGCTGCAGACAGCGGGCCAAAACCTTGCCTAGCACCGTTTGCAACCGGTTCGCGTCGAGCCCCGCGCGCTGCAGTTCGGCAAAGCCGGCGTTGTCCTTGCCCTCGCGGGCGCCGCACACTACGTAGCCGCCGCCCAGGTTGCCGATGTCGTTGGCGAAGGCGCAAAGCGTCGCGACTACGTCGTCAATGTCGGCGACCTGGTCTTTCCACTCGACTTGCGCGCTTTCGCGGGCCGCCAACTCTGTCAGGTCCAAGGTCACGCCGGCGCTCCGCGGGCACACAGGCCGAGGCAACCGTAACTGACGCGCGCACTTGGCGTCAACCGCGGCCGCGAGCAACTGGCTTCGATCCAGAACAAGCGCCGATTCGCGGCAGCACGCCGTGCGCTTTCGCGGAGCACATGCAATCGACGTCGGGTCGAACCGAAATGCAGCTTATCCGGGCATTCTTGGGGGCATCCCTGGCACCAGCTGGCAGACAAGCGGCCGGTGGCTGCCAGGGACCGCACCCTATCGTCCGGGCTGCCCGCGCGGCCGATAGGGCGCATCGTGCGGGGCGACCCCAAACCTGCTTTCTCGTCCGTAGCTTGCACGGCTGCAATCGCCGTGCGTCAGTGCCCAAGCGTGGCGATCACGGTGGGAAGCGGGCGCGCCGCCGATGCCGCCTCAACTGCACTGCGATGTGCCTGATGGTCTTTGCCGTGGCCAGCGCTTGTGGATAGAAGCCATGGCGGCGGCCCCGCGCGATAGCAACAACGCAAACCAGGCGTTTGGCCTTGCGGCTTCGGCCTGACGCTGTGCCTGACCCTGCCGCCGAGCGGCGAAGCCGGCTGACCCAGGGATGGACGAAACCCCGTCGCGGAGGCCGTGCGCAGCGCCGTGGTTGCCGCATTTTGGACAGCGGCGCTACGACAGGTCGATCGGCGCTCGCGCAGCGAAGGTGTCGCTCGTCGGCCCGAAAGCGCGTTGGGGTCGCAAGAATGCCAGCCAGCTATGCAGCATCGCTTTGAGTTGAGATCAGAACCTCGGATAACCGCGGAGCGACGAGTCGGCTTGCAAAGCCGCGAGTTTGCGACCCACCGAGCAAGCAAGAACGGCAATCGCAGCTGACCTCGGGTCATCGCGATCCCGCTTAGGACCCGTGTAAAAACAAGTCGATCGACACAAGCGCGGAGCGGAGCGGCGAGTCGACTTGTAAAGTCGCGAGCTTGCAACCCTCTTGGCAAGCAACGGGCCAACGTGGAAAATCGAATAGATTTTGCACGGGCCCTTAGGGCTGATGCCCCAACCGCACCACCATGGTCGGGTGCCGCGCGGCCAACGCTTTCAAGCGCTCAAGCGACTGCGCATTGCGCGCGTGGTCGGCGGTGAAATGGCCCGGCTCGACGCCATGGTCCCAGCCCCAACGGGTGTGACCGTTGTCGCCAACCAGCAGCACCGGGCCTGTCGGCGTGCG
>CAXRHS010000445.1:0-4655 GCA_964230235.1 Myxococcota bacterium | reverse complement strand
GTCAACGGCACATTGCAGTGCTGGCGGGCCCGGGTCTGCGTTGACCGGCCCCTCGGGCTCGACCCGCCTGTCGTCGGCTGCGCGTGCTTTTTGGCCGGCTCTCGGCGCAACTGCCCGTGACCCGAGTTTGGTGCGACCTTGGGCCCGCCCGCAACCGATTGGATTTGACCGACGTGGGCGCGCGGTGCGGCTCACAGCGTCGATCCGAGAGTCCGAATTGATCCGCGCAGGCGCTGGGTTTGCCTGGCCTGCTCAATGGGTCGCGCGTTCACGCCTTGCAGGCGGCACACGTGCCGGCAGCGTCGATCGGTCCTTTGGAGCGGTACGGTGAGGGCCCCAAATCCGGCGATAACGCCGGATGGGACGCTCCCCGGCCGACGATTTCGGATGCAGATCAAGGAGCAAGGAGCTTGACGACTGAGGCGTACATCGGTACGCCGCAGGGAGGAAAGCGACGCGGTGACGCAGAGATGCGCCGAAAGCGTCGGATCGGGGAGGGCAGTCCCTACTTGACGGTGACCTTGCCCTTCATCTTGCTGCTGGCGACGTGGGGCGTGCAGACGTAGTAGTACACGCCGGCCTTCGCAAAGGGTACCTTGGTCGCGGTGCCGCCAAAATCGACCTTGAACCCGCCGACCTTGGCCGTTTCGCCGTTGGCGTCCCAGGTGGCCTGCTCGACCTCGACGGCGTTGTGGAAGCCTTCAAGCGCAAACTCGACCGAATCGCCCGCATTGATGGTGACGTCGGCCGGGTCGAACGCGAAATTCTTGGTCCCGACCTTGACCGTCTGCGGCTTGGGCGGTGCCTTGCACTTGCCGACCCCGCCATCGACCACCGTCATGCTCTGGCAGATGGTCGGATCGCTGAAGGCCAGTCCGCCCTGCACGATCATGCACTGTACGCTGTAGCCGGTCTGGTCGTTGGCGGTCGTGTTGACGGGCGCCTTGTTGCAGGTGCTCATGCAATCGCCCTGGTTCTTGTAGCCGAGCGTGGCAGCGCAGTTCATTTGCGCAAGTGCACAGTAGTTTTCACACCAGGTGCCGCACATGTTGCCGCCCGTCTTGCCGGCGTGCGGGCAGTGGGCGGCCGCGGCGGTGGCGTCCGTCTTGGCGAGGTTGGCGTGGTAGGTGCGGCAACCAATGGTGTTGCCGGACTTGTCGGCCGCGGTGCCCGGAAAGATCATGGCGAGGTCTGCGCACCAACTGGTGCACTCGGCCAGCGAGGCGTACTGGGCGTTGGCGCCGCTGGTGCCGCAAGCCTTGGTCACCGCTTCGCAATAGGCAGCGCAGGTCGGGGTCGGATCGCTGGCGAGGCTGCCCGCACACTTGCCGGCCTTGCACATGTCGCCGGTGGTCTTGGCGTCGCCGTCATCGCACATGGCACTGTTGTTGGTGTGGGTGCACCCGCTCTTGGGGTCACAGGCGTCGTCGGTGCACGGGTTCTTGTCGTCGCAATCGGGCTTGCCGGCGCCAGCGCTGCAGGCTTTGTCCTTGCAGACATCGCCGGTGCTGCACGCGTTGGCGTCGTCGCAGGGCGAAGCGGTGGCGGCCAACTGGCAGCCAGTCTTGGGGTCGCAGCTGTCCTGGGTGCAGGTGTTGGCGTCGTCGCAGTTCTTGGCTTTGCCGGCCACGCACTTGCCGCTGGCGCAGGCGTCGCCCTCGCTGCAGACGTCGCCGTCTTCGCACTTGACGGTGTTGTTGGCGTGGGTGCAGCCCGTCTTCTTGTCGCAGCCGTCGTCGGTGCACAGATCGCCGTCACCGCAGGAGAGCGGCGCGCCGGCGGCGCAATTGCCCGACTTGCAGCCGTCGTTGTCGGTGCATGCGTCGCCGTCGGAGCACGCCTTGCCCTCCGCGGCGCTGGCGTTGACGCAGCCCTTCTGCTTGTTGCAGCTGTCGTCGGTGCACGGCTTGCCGTCGTCGCAGCTGACGACGGTCTTGCCGACGCGGCATTCGCCGTCTTTGCACTCGTCGCCTTTGGTGCACGCGTCGTTGTCGCTGCACGGCGCTTCGTTGTTCTTGCCGACGCAGCCGAGGTCGGGATCGCACGAGTCGGTCGTGCACACGTTGCCGTCATCGCAGGCCTTGCCGGCTCCCGGCGCGCACTTGCCCTGGGTGCACTTGTCACCGACCGTGCACTCGTTGCCGTCGTCGCAAGTCGCGCTGTCGACCGGCGTGTTGCTGCACTTGCCGCCCGCGCAGGTATCCTGGGTGCAGGGCTGTTCGTCGTCGCACTTGCTGGCGAGCGCCGTAAACACGCACCCGACCTTGGGGTTGCAGCTGTCGCCGGTACAGGCGTCGTTGTCGTTGCACTCCTTGGTCTTTTCGCCCGACTTGCAGGCGCCGCCGGTGCAGGTGTCATCGCCATTGCAGACGTTGCCGTCGTCGCAGATGGTGCCGTCTTTGGCGAGCTGGGCGACGCACTGGCCGGTGACGCAGGCCGCGACATAGCACTGGTTGTCGAAAGGCGGGCAGTCGACGGGTTTTGCGCACGCCGCGGGCTTGACGATGGTGGTCGCCTTGGCTGCGGTGACTTTCTCGTCGGCGCTCTCGCAGCCGATCGCCAGCAGCGCCACCATGGCCAGACCCACGCGGCCGCAAAGCCGCACGAGCGAAACACCTTTTTGCGACCACCGCGCCATCATCGCACCATCCCGCGCCGGGCGCCGGGCGCCGACTTCGCGACACCAGCGCAAGCTCAAATTGTTGAATCTCAAACGGAAATTTCGCAGTCGCCGCGAATTGGGCGACTCAAAGGGGCGCGAGAATAAACGAAGGGTCACGAAAACTCAAAGTGGCTGCGGCAGAACAAAGGCAATCGCCACGCGGGCGCGACCGGCTTGACAGCGCCGGCTGCGCTGATTTTGTTGGGCCCACCCGGGGCGGTTCAATCCTGGGCCTGATGCGCCAGCGCTACATCCCAGGAGTTGTCATGCCTGCCTACGACTACCGCTGCACTGCGTGCGGCCACCGCTTTGAGAAACGCCAGCGCATCACCGAACCGGCCGGTGCGCAGTGCCCCGCGTGCGCAGACGCCAACTGCGAGCGGCTGATCACGGGCGGCACCTTCCACCTCAAGGGCAGCGGATGGTACGCCTCGGACTACACGGGCAATTCGCGCAAGAGCGAGGAAAAGGCCGAGCCGGCCAGCGGCGGTGGCTGCGGCTTGCCACAATGTGGCACCGGTGCGTGCGCGGCAGCAGCGGCGACCGCCGACGCCTGATCAGTCGACTTGGTCGCCGCGTTCGGCCGTCACCGGGCTGATGCTGCGGGGTCCGACGGCACCGTCGCGGGCGCGCTCGCACCAGGCGTGCAGGCCGCCGGATTGAAGGGCCTCAAAGAAGCCCTCGATCCAGCCAAACATCTCGTCCGTTGTGTCCGCGCGCATGGCGCGCTCGCGCAACAGCGTGCCGTGAGCAAAGCCCTTGGTCATGCGCGCAAGCAGCTGTTTGAGGCGCCCGGGCACGGCGTGTTCAGGTACACGTTCGCGCTGCAGGTCGCGAAAGGACCGCAGCAGCTGCAGGCGATCGCCCGGCGTGACTTCGCGAACGGGCAGTCCGCGCACTGCGTCATCGATCTGGCCAAAAATCCAAGGGTTCATGATTGCCGCGCGGCCGATCATGACGCCCGCCGCTCGGGTGGTGCGCAGTCGCCACAGCGCCTCGTGGGCCGAAGCCACATCGCCAGACCCGAGCACGGGCACTTGGACGGCCCGGGCGACCGCGTCGACAACTGTCCAGTCAGCCTCGCCGGTATACATCTGCATGCGGGTGCGGCCGTGCACCGCAATCATGCTGGCGCCAGCCGCCTCGCAGCGCTGGGCGATCTCGACCGCATTGATGGTGTCGGCGCTCCAGCCGGCGCGAATCTTGACCGTGACGGGAACGGAGACGGCCGCGACCGTCGCTTCGACCAGGCGCGCGAGGTGATCGCCCTGGCGCAACAGTTCCGCGCCGCCGCCGCGCCGCACGACCTTGGGCGCCGGACAACCGCAGTTGATGTCGACGATCTGTGCGCCGGCGTCCGCGACAATTCGCGCCGCATCGGCCATGCGGGCAATCTCGCCGCCAAAGATCTGCACGCTGAGCGGCCGCTCAATCACCGGATCAAAAGCCATGCGCATCGCAGACTTGAGGTTCTTGCGGGTCAGGCCTTCGATGCTGATGAACTCGGTGACCAACAGGCCGACCGTGCCGCCGCTCGCGTGTTGCACGGTGCGGCGGAACGGCGAGTCGGTGACGCCCGACATCGGGGCAAGCACAAACGGTCGCTCGACGACCACAGGTCCAATCGCGAACGGCCGAACGTAAGGTTGTGGGCCGGGCGGCGGGGGCGCGCACGCATCGCGGGCAGTCAAGTCGGGTGCGTTGGCCATC
This sequence comes from Myxococcota bacterium, assembly GCA_964230235.1. Taxonomy (GTDB): domain Bacteria; phylum Myxococcota_A; class UBA9042; order UBA9042; family UBA9042; genus SXRM01. The sequence goes on along the minus strand of CAXRHS010000445.1, from coordinate 283 downwards.
GGTGCGCGCGCGCGGCAGCTGGGCCGCAAGGCTTTGTGGATGATGCGGTGCGGCCTGCGCCCGCCCAGCCGACGGTGTTGCAGGTGGCGGCAATCCAGCGAGCGGCTACAAAAGCCCGCGCCGCGATTTCAGTTCGTCGGCGCCCATCATGCCAGACGGCACCGACACCTTGACCGCGTCGAGGTCGTCCATGGACATATCCCATTCTTCCAACGCGGCCTGCATGTGCTGCAGCGTGCTGCGCGGCGGGGCTTTGGCGACCGTCTTGCCCTGCTCGATGAGC
>CAXRHS010000444.1:0-3008 GCA_964230235.1 Myxococcota bacterium | reverse complement strand
GAGCCAGCGCCGCAAGCGCACGCAGGGCGCCGCGACAAGGCGCCCTGCACCGCCCGTCAGGCCACATCTACGGCGACGCCCAAGTGCGCTACTCGCATTGGCTACCTCACTCTGGTGAATTGCAGAAGTACTTGGACGCATTGTCTAATTCCTCGACGCTCTGTCCCTATTCGACCGGCGCTGGCCATTGCGTCGGTTCGTGCTTCCAGTACTGACCTGATACTTGGTCGGCACATCCGCAAAACTTGCGGCGACCTGCGGCAGTACGACTTTCGTGGGGCTTGGCGCCGCCTAAGCGATAGGCCCTTAGGGCCTACGAGCTTCACCCGATGGTGGGTCAAACCGCCGTCACCCTACGCTTCGATCAACGGCGGCAATTGCACGGGCGATCGCATCGGGAGGCTGCAATGACCGAGCATTGGGCGATCGACATCCAAGCAAAGGCCGGGCAGCCAAAGGTGGGGGCCCGCCGCAGCGCGGACGGCAGCCACGCCGGTGACCGGCTGCGGGCCTTCTTTGTTTCGTCGGAGATCTTCCCCCTAGCGAAGACGGGGGGCCTCGCGGATGTGAGCGCAGCGTTGCCCGCCGCGCTGGCGACCCAGGGCGTCGACCCACTGCTCTTCATGCCCGGGTACCCACAGGCACTGGAAACCGCGGTGCATAAGCGCGTGCTGATGGACCTGTCGGACCGGGCAGGCTTCGGCGAGGCCCGCATCATCGCCGGGTGGACGCCGGATACGTCCCTGCCCGTGTGGTTGCTGGACGCGCCGGCATTGTTTGATCGCGACGGCGGCCCCTACCAGGACCGATGCGGACAGGACTGGGACGACAACGCCCAGCGCTTTGGTCTTTTCTCCCGCGCCGCGGCGACCATGGCGGCCAACTGGTTGCCCGACGTCGTTCATCTCAACGATTGGCAGGCCGGCCTGACCGCCCTCTTCCTGCAACAAGCACCGGGCCCGCGCCCCGCGACGTTGTTCACGGTGCATAACATGGCGTTTCAGGGTGTATTCGGCCGGGAAGCGGTCGCCAATTTGGGCATCGCGCCGCAGGCGATGCAGCCTGACGGTATCGAATACTTTGGCAACCTGTCGTTCCTGAAGGCTGGCCTGCGTTACGCCGACCGCCTGACAACCGTGAGCCCGACCTATGCGCGCGAGATTCTGACCGAGGAATTCGGGTTCGGGCTGCAGGGCCTGCTGCAGGCGCGCCGTGGCGAGCTAACCGGCGTACTCAACGGAATAGACGACTCGCTGTGGAATCCGTCGACCGATTCCCACCTCCCGCGCAACTTCACCGCCCGGGACCTTTCCGGCAAGCGGGTGTGCAAGACGCAGCTGCAACGGGAGCTTGGCTTGGCGCAGGATGCCCAGGCGCCGCTGGTGGTGTTCGCAAGCCGTCTGACCGAGCAGAAGATGGTGGATTGCTTGCCGCAGATCGTCCCACTCGTGCTCGCGCAAGATGCGCAGCTCGCTATCGTCGGCGCGGGTGATCGCCACTGGGAGGAAAACTTGGGCTCGCTGAACGGCTCGCACCCAGGCCGCGTTGCCGTTCGCATCGGCCACGACGAGAGCCTCGCGCACCGCCTGCATGCCGGGGCAGACATTCTTTTGGCCCCGGCCCGCTTCGAACCCTGCGGGCTGGTGCAAATGTACGGCATGCGCTACGGCACCTTGCCGGTGGTGCGGTCGGTAGGCGGCCTTGCGGACACCGTCGTGGATGCAACCGCGCGAAACCTGGAAGCCGGGACGGCTACCGGCTTTGCGTTCGCGGAAGCGAATGCACAGGCGCTTGCGGGTGCGCTCGATCGTGCCCTTACTCTATGGCATCAGCCCATTGCCTGGCGGCGCCTGCAAGCGCGCGCCATGAGCCGCGACTTCAGTTGGACCCAGTCCGCGACGCAGTACCGGGAATTGTACTGCCACTTGGCGGGCGTGCCCCTGGAACTCGGCACGCACATGCCCGCTGCTGCTGACCCGATGGACGATGAAGAGGAAGATGCGGCAATGCGGCCCGCCGCCGCCAGCCGGCATGTGGCACACCAAGGATGAGCCAAGAGGCCCGGTATGAACTGGCGTGAGACCGCAAAGCGCAATCTGTTCGTACACTGTTTCGGCGGCGATGCGGCGAAGGACAATGCGCGCGTGGCGGGCGCGCTGAAGTCTTACGAGGTGGTCGCGATTTCGCCTGGAACTTGGTATGTGCGCACGAGCGCCGGCATCAACCGCGTTCTGGCGAACATCCGCAGCAATCTGGGCGAGGACAGCCGCGCCCGGGTGCTCATCATCGACGCCACGGAAGACCGATGGGCGAGCTGGCCGGCGAGTCCCGAGGTTTGGCCGGAACTCGAAAAACTCAAGGCCCGCTACGGCTGGAGCCAGGTGGATACGCAGGGCCGGCGCCTCACGTTCGAGCGCCTGACGCCCGTGTCGCTGGGACATGCACCAGCGCACACCGCCCGCACAGCCCATCGCCAGGATTAGTGCGGCGCATCTGCTAGCCGGCGTCTGGCGCCGGCAGCCGCAAGCCTCCTTGCAGCGCTTTGGAGGCGGCCCCCATGGCGGCGCCGAGCAAATCCCATTCGGCACGCAGCAGGCGCGCGGTGCGGTACCACGCTTCGTCCATCGCAAGCGGCGCGGGCGATGGCACCGTCAGAAGTTGTTCGTAGCGCGCCAGCGCGCGATCGACGCTGCGGTCCAGCGCCCAGTCCTGGGCCGTGCGCAAGGCGCCGGCGCGTAGCGCAGCAAAGGCCGCTCGGGCGGATTGAATGCCGTCGCAGAACGCACCCTCGTCCGCCAGCGCAAGAAGGCGGCCGTTTGTCCCGTCGATGACGACTTCTCGCACTCCGGGCGCATCGAGGGCGACGACGGGAACACCCGCCGCCATGGCCTCCGCAAGAACCATTCCTTGCGTCTCGGTCTGCGACGCAAATGCGAAGACATCCATCGCCTTGTAGGCGCTGACCAGGAGCGCTCCCTGCAGCGTGCCCGTGAATCGCACGCGATCCT
>CAXRHS010000443.1:0-10234 GCA_964230235.1 Myxococcota bacterium | reverse complement strand
AGACCCGTTTCCGTTCGTGCCGTGGGACAGCACTTTTACCCTGCAAGGCGCGTACTTGAAGCAGATTTTCGCGCTTCTCAACCAGTTCGTGCCGGCCGGCGACTTTGGCTATGTCAGCCACGTGGTGTTTGGCGACATGGTGACGCCCAACTTGCGCTCGACCCCCGACAATGTCTGGCACCTGGACACCAAGAAGGGCGAGATCGCCAAGGACGATGCACGTTTCCACGAAAAAGTGCCGTTCTTGCTCATCGTGCCCAAGACCACCGCCCAGCACAAGCCGCCGTTTCCGGTGGTCGTCTATGCACACGCAACCGGCACCAGCCGCATCGAGTGCTTGCTGATGGCCGACAAGCTGGCGCAGGCGGGTATTGCCACGTTCTCGATCGACGCCGTCGGCCACGGCCCGGTGCTCGCAGACGCCATCAAGTTCTTGGACGATGGCGGCTTCAGCCAGTACCTGCCCATCATCCGCACGCTGCTGCCCAAGTTCTTGTACGCCGACCACGAGAAGCGCTTTCCCGACACAATGAGCGACACCGAGGTGATGGAGTCGTTGCTCAAGCACGGCTTTATGCAACAACTGGCGGTCAAAGGCCGGGCGACCGACGACAACGAAGACTGCTTTACCAAAGGCGGTGAAGCCTACTACGCACCCAACGCGTTCCGGTTGCGCGACGCCATGCGCCAGACGACGCTCGACTACATCGTCGCCGTGCGCATGCTGCGGGCGTTGGGCCAGGTGCCCAAGCCGCCGGCAGATCCCAAGAAAGCCAGCAAGGCCGAACTGATGCCGAGCCTGCTGGCCGGCGACTTCGACATGGACGGCGTGCTCGACGCGGGCGGCCCGAACGTGCCGTATTTCATGACCGGCATCAGCCTGGGTGGCATCCACACCGCGCTCACCAGTCCGCTTGAGCCCTACATCGTGGCGGCGGCGCCGGTGGTGCCGGGCGCGGGGCTCGCCGACATCTTCATGCGCACCAAGCTGCACGGGGTGGTCACGCCGCTCGTGCACGCCATTAGCGGACCCAAGGTGGTCGCGTGTCCAGAAAAGAAGGGCGGCAAGCCGACCGGCCAGGTGTACTTGAGTTGGAATGACGACAGCGACCGCTGCAAGGCCCTTTCGCGCAAGACCTACCGCGACGACAAGACCGGAATGTGTCGCGCGGCCGCGGTCGAGGTGCCGACTTTTTTTGCCAAAGTACCGGCACCACCTGGCGCACTGGTCGAGCTGAGCAACCTGGCCAATGGCAACCAGGCCAAGATCAGCGTCGAGGCCGATGGTTCGTTTGCGGTGGCGGTGCAGAGCGACAAGTTTGACCCGATGCGGGTGCGCATTTTTGCCGGCGGCAAGGCCGTGGCCGACGTCAAGACCGCGACGCCCTACGAGGGGCTGGGCAGGGAGCGCAACACCCCGGATTTCCGTCGCTTTGTCCAACTGGCCGCCAACGTGCTGGAAGGCGCGGATGCAATCACCGTCGCCGACCGCGTGATCCTGGACCCGCTGCAAGACTATGCCCCCACCAACATGCTGATGATGCTGGCGGTTTTGGACCAGACCGTGCCCTTTACCACCGGCGTGACCCTGGCGCGCGCGATGGGCTTGTTTGGCCGCGACAACTTGCTCGACGCCGCCAACGCCCCTTACCGGCCGTGGTTCGACAAGGCCATCGCGGCGGGCCTGCTGAACGGCAAGGACGTGCCGCCGCCAGCCGTCAGCCCCGCCGACCCCAACCCGCTGCGCAAACTGTGCAGTCTGGTGCCGACCACGCCGGGCAAGCCCGGCACCTCTGGGGTGTGTCTCGCCGATGTGCACGGCAAACACGAGTACCTGGCGCAGGCGCCCAAGAACGACGAATTCCCGCCAGTGCCAGGGCTGAACAAGAAGGGCGAACCGTACAAGGGCACCTTCACTGAGTACCACAAGAACTTGATGGTCAACTACTTTCACAGCCTCGGCACCCAGGTGTTGGACGACGTGTGTTGGGGCGACGCCAACTGCGTGGCTGAAAAAGGCCTCGACAAAGCCTGGGACACACCGGTCGGTCCGGTCGCGCCGGCGCCGTAGCCCGCACTGGAGGACAACGCAATGGCGCGCCTGCTTGTGGTCTGGTTGGGGCTTGGTTTGGCGCTGGCCGCACCGGCGCATGGCCTGGACCTGCGCGTGCCGGCCGGCGACGCCGTGCTATTGCAGACCGCGCGTGCGGTCGGCCAACGGGTGCGCAGCCAGGTCGAATTGACGCCGCGTTTGGTGGGCGACGAGCGGGCTGCCATTGATCCGCCCAAGGATTGCGCGCTGGTGCGCGCCACGGCTGCCCGCCAGGCTTTTGAGGGAACCGGGCGCTTTGACAAGCCACACCGGTCGCTGCGCACGGTCGCCGTGCTGGGACCCCAAGTCGTCCATGCGTGGGCGCGGCCGGAGCGCAAGGACTTCCACGGACTCAAGGGCCGCAAGGTCGCCGTTCGCCCGGTCGATGCCGACACCGTGCGCACGGCGCTTGGCTTTGCCAACCTGGGCCTTGCCGCCCTGCTGCCGGTGCAAGTCCAAGACGCAGTTGCCGCCGCGCGCGCCGGCGAGATCGACGCCTGGTTCGAGGTCGGTCTGCCCGAGTCGGCGACCGCCGAAGCGCTCGCCGGTCTGGGTTGGGTGCAGTTGCGCTACAAGCCCGAGGAGCAACTGCAGCTTCTGGACGAGGGTTGGCCGCTTTTGTGGTCCAAGCGCGCCGAACTCGGCATGGCCGGTGCGGGCGAAGCGCTGGCCGTGCCGTTGGTGCTGGTCTGCGATGAGACAGTGCCGCGGGCGACCGCCGAAGACCTGGTCGACGCCTTGTTTGCGCCGGGCGATGCCACCGCCACGGCCGACGTTCCGCTGCCGTTGCAGCGCGCCAGCCGCAAGACCGCGGCCAAGCCAGTGCCCACGGCGCTGCACGCCGGCGCCGCCGCCAGTTATGAGCGCCTGGGACCGCTCGACGGGCCGATCGAAGTCCAAGTGACGCTGTGGATGCTCGATGTCAGCGACATCGACGTGCAGGCCAACACGTTCGACGCCGACTTCACGATGGAATTGCGCTGGCAAGACGCGCGCTTGGACGCCGAGACCGTGGCGCCCTTTGAGATCATGAACGCGGCCGAGATGCACCCGACCGCCTACTACTACATCAGCCGCGGCATGTGGCACACCAAGAACTGGCGGATCCATGCCAAGCTGCGCGGCCATTTCGACCTGCGCCGCTACCCGTTCGACCGCCAGAAGTTGCAGGTCGAAGTCGAACACCCACTGATGACGTCAAGCGAGTTGGTGTACCGCTGCGAGACCCGCTTCGGCTCGCCGCACGTGGATCTGCGCCGCGATCGGCTGGCCTCGGACCTGAGCCTGGGCGCCTGGCAATACGCCAAAGTGCACACCGAGGAGACCACCAGCACCTATGGCCAGGACGAACACTACAGCCGCTACCGGTTCGTGCTGACGGTCGAGCGGACGATTTTGCCCTTTCTGGTCCAGGTACTCGGCCCGCTGCTTTTGCTGCTGCTGTTGGCGTGGGCCGCCAGCTGGATCCCGCACGAGAAAATTGATGCCAAGCTGCTGCTCACAGTGCTGTCGTTGGTGGTGGTGGTCGAGTTGCAAGTTGGCGCCGCCGAGCACGCGCCAGAAATCGCGTACCCGACGCTGACCGAGTACCTGTACCTTTTCACCTACCTGTCGGTGGCGCTGTCGGTGGCCCAGGCGATCTTCGAGTATCGGTTGCACACCGCGGGCAACGACGCGGGGGCGGCGCGGGTGCGCAATTGGGGCCTGCTCGGCAGCGTGCTGGTGTTTGTGGTGCCGACGGCGGTGGTGTTCTTTGGCCGGCTGAGCTGAGAGGCCAGGCCTGGCATCGCCGACCGAGAGCAAGCCCTTGCGCAGCGTCGCGGTGAAGGGAGCCGGTTTCGGCATGGGGCCGCGCGAGCGTCAGTTGCCGCTACAGGCCTTGACCAAACGCTCCGCCTCGCCTTTTTCGCCCGCCGCGACCGCCTTTTGCGCGTGGGCGAGGCAGCGCGGCTTGCTGGTCTCACCGTACAGGTAGATCTGCGCAAGTCCGGTGTGGCCGCGGGCCACCCCGCGGGCGGCGGCGTCGGCGTACATCTCTTTGGCCATGCGCCGGCGGTCGGCCTTGCTGTGGCGGTCGCCGTAGATGATGGCGTAGCCCTCTTGGTGGAGCCGCGGCCCCAGACCCTTTGTGTCGTCTGGCTTGGGGACTTCCTGACTCTCGCGGGTTGGATCGCCACCGCAGGACCGCGCGGCCTTTGCGATTTCCTCGTCGTCCGGTTGGGCGGAATACGCCAACAGCGCGTGGTGACGGCAGCGCGCCGATTGCCCGGCCGCCTGATAGGCCCGCGCCAGCAGTCCGTCGGCGCGCCGGTCGCCCTCGGCCTTGGCTTGCAAGAACTTGAGCACGGCGTAGCTCGGTCGCTCGGCCAGGTCGCGCAGCCCCTTGCGCACGTAGTCGCCGCCGACGTCGCCGCCAACCGCCGCCGCGGCCTGTTCGGCCGGGGCCACCTCTGGGCGCGCCGCAACGGCTGGCGGGGGCGCTGGCGCGGCGACGACGGCAGGCCCGGCCGCGCGGGCGGGCGGCTTGGCGGGCGCGGGGATCGCTGGCGAGACGGCGACTTTTGGCGGTGGGGACGGCGTCGGGTCGCGTGCGGCCGCGGCCACAGGGCCGGCGACAGGCGCGGCAATGGCCGCCGCAACCACAACGGCAGAGGCCGCTTCGGGAGCCGCTGCGGCCACCTGGACGTCGGCATGGATGTTGAGCGGCGCCGCCGCTTCATCGGAGATCACAACCGGCGCCCGCTTGGGCTGCCGCGGGGCCAGCAGCGCCACTGCCGCCGCCGCAACCACCACCGCCAGGGTCACCTGCACGGCGACGCTGACCCGCCGCGACCTGGCGAACATCGACGACCCGCGGGCCCGGCCAAATGCCAGCACCGACAAGCCCGAAATTGGTCGGCCGGGCAGTGTGCGCTTGGTGGCGACGTACTGGTGGGCCTGCGGGTCGACGCACAGGGTCTTGTCGGTGTCTTGGTTGGCGATCCACGCGCCGTGCAGTTGGCGCATGGCCAGCCACTGCTGCAACGGCATTTCGCCTGTTGGCCCCGCGATGGAGGTCTCCACGTGTACGCCGCTCGGATCGTGCACCAGGGTCGTGCGCTGCAGGGCCTCGGCGTGCGAGAACCAAAAGCACAGCGGTCGGCGGGTGCGCGGGTGCGGCAGGATCCGCACAAGGGGCGACAATTCCAGAAACTGGGTCGCCTGTGGGTCCACCAGGTACACGGCGTCGGTGACGAGGTGCGCAGTCCAAGTGACGTCGACCGGCTCTGGTGACTCGGCGCCGCCGGCAAAGATCTGGACCCGACCGGCAAAGCCCTTGTGGCGCACGGTCGTCAGGTCCAGCACGCGCAAGAGCCGCCAGGCCCCCAAGAAGCGCAGCGATTCCAACAGATCGAGGACGCCTTGCAACAGGGCTTCCAGGTGCTTGCTGGCTTCGAACGACTCGTCGATGTCCGTCGCGACCAGCCCTTGCTGGCGCAGTTCGATCACATGGGTCAACTGCTGCAAGCCATCGCGGTCGGCGTGGGCATGGCGCCGCCGCCAGCCGACCAACGGTGCCACCATCACGGCCGGCTCGGTGCGGCGCTGCAAGACGTCGCACAGTAAGCCGATCAGGTCGCGCCAGTCGTCGGGTGTTGGCTTGTGCAGACAGTCCAGCGCGGCTTCGACGGTCGGGTCGGAGGCCCCGCGCAGGTACTCGCACAGCAGCACCACGCCGACGTAGCGCGCCACCACTTCGACTTGCGTGCCAAGGCGGGTTTGTACCTGCGCCGGCGAAGTCGCCTGCAAGACCTGTTGCCAAACTGCCGCAATCGGGTACGGCAAATGGCGACAGACCTGGGTCTGGTCCTCGCTCAGGGTGTCGAGCAGGCCCGCCATCGCGACGACTGCCGACCGCTACTTTTTGGCCGGCTTTGCGCCGGGCTGGCCCAGCTGTTTGAGCAGCAGTTCGCCAAACGAACCCACGCCGCCTTTTGCCGCCTGCTGCGCTTGCGCCGCCAGGAACGACTCGGCCTCCGTGCGTTCGCGGGCACGCTCGGCCCCCGTGCGCGAGAGGCGGACGCGACCGTCCGGCCGGCTGTCGATCACCACGGCAGCAAACGTCGTGCCGACCGGCAGGTGGCGACGGATGTCGGCGCCTTGCGCCAGGCCGAGCTCGCTGATGGGCACCATGCCGCGGCCCAACGCACCCGGCTCGCCGAAGCTGACCAGCACGCCGAACGACTCGGTCTTGTCCACGGTGACGTCGAGCAGCTCGCCAATCGAGGGCACGCGCGGCTTTTCCTGGCGCTGGTTGCTTGGCGCGTTGGCCAGGCCCGCCGCGGCGGCTTTGTCGAGCTTGTCGCCCGACTCCGTCTTGGCCACGCCGACAAACACGGCACTGGTCTTGCTTTGCGGCACGGCAGCGGCCGGGTCGAGCACGACCGCCAGCTTGTCCGCATCCACATAGGCGAGCGACAGCCGGCGCATGGCTTTGTCCACCGCCAGCACGCGCACGTGCACTTTCATCTCTGGCTGCACCAGCTCGCCCGGCACGCTGACGCGGCGACCAAAGGCGCTGACGTGGATGAGGCCCTCCACGCCCGGCACGAGCTCGACAAACGCGCCAAAGGGTTCGACCCGGCGCACCCGGCCCAACAGGATGTGACCGGGCGCCAGTTCATCGCCCAGCACGGCAAACGGATCCGCGGCCAGCGCGCGCATGGACAGCGAAATGCGCTCAACCGGACGACCTTTGTGGTCCAGGCCGGGCTCGATGCGCTGCACCTGGACCTCGACCCGCTCGCCGGGCTTGACCACGTCTTCGACCTTGACCCGGCCATAGGCCAGTTCGCTGGCCGGGATCATGCCTTCGATGCCGCCAAGGTCGACGAAAGCGCCGAAGTCGCGCACGTTGGTGATGGTTCCCGACAGCTTGGCACCCACGGCGAGCTTGCTGCGGGTGTCTTCGGCCTTGCGGGCCAACTCCTCTTCCAGCGCGGCACGCCGCGACACCAATACGTCTTTGTCGCCGCGCACTTCGAGCACGCGAAACTTGAAGCGCTGGCCGACCATGGTCGCCGGGTCTTCGACGCGCCGGTTGTCGATCATGGCATGCGGGCAGAAGCCCTGCGCACCGTTGCCGAGGTCGACGACGTAGCCGCCTTTGTTGCTGGCCGTGACGGTGCCCTCGACCGGAATCTGGCTCTGGACCGCCTCCTGCAACACCTGGGTGCTGATCTGCGACTTGCCGATCTGGCGCGCAATCTCGATCACGCGGTCGCGGATGCGCAGCACATAGCCGGTCACGAACTCATCGCGGGCGATGAGCAACTGGCCATCTTTGCCGCGCATGCCGGACAGGTCGAGCAGGCCCTCTTGACCGTCGGGCAACTGCAGCGTCGCGGTCTTTTCGCCAATCAGCATGACCTGGCCGCGCACCTGGTCGCCGGGCTTGTAGCGGGTGCGCCGCACTGTGCCGGTCTCGGCCAGCAGGGCCGCAAAATCGTCGTCGTCAGCTGCAGCGCCGACCTGGGGATTCGAAAAACTGGGCATTGTCGGCCAATTCGGGGTCGCAGCCCCGCGTACACGGGCCGGGGTTGTAGTCCCGTTGGCGATCTGGGGCAAGGGGGCGCGCGAAAGCGGTTGCGCCATGACCGGTTATGGTCAACTTGCCACCCCAATCCAACCAGCGCTCTTGGTCAGGGCACTGCATGGCTGCACACGCCCGTGACCTTGTCGCAGCTGTCGGGCGTTGCGGGATTGCCGTCGTCGCACTTGGCCGCAGCCTTGCACACGCCCTGGCCGCCCTGATCGATGCACTCGTCGCCGATGGTGCAGTTGTCGCCGTCGTCACACGCCGTCTGCGCCGGGTCGTGGCGACAGCTGCCATCGTTCGGGTTACACAGGTCGATGGTGCACTGGTTGGCGTCGGCGCAGTGGGCGGTCTTGCACACCAGTTGCGGCGCAAGGCAGTGTTTTTGGATGCAGATGCCGCCGCCGCATTCCGCGTTGCTGGTGCATGAGCGGGCGCAAAACCCTTCGATGCACAGGCCATCGCCGTCGCAGGCGCCGTTGCCGGTGCACGAACTGGAATACCAGCGGCGCGGACCGGCCGTGACGCACGCAGCCAGCGCCACCGCTACCAGCAGCGCCCGCGCCCACCGACTCAGACTACTCGTCATCGCTAACCCGCAGCTTCTCCAAGACGCCAAAGTCCTCAAGCGTGGTGGTGTCGCCGGTCACGGTACCCTGGGTGGCCAATTCGCGCAGCAGCCGCCGCATGATCTTACCCGAGCGGGTCTTGGGCAGCGCAAGGGCAAAGCGAATTTCTGCCGGGCGCGCCAGGCCGCCGATCTCCTTGGCCACATGGCTGCGCAGGATCTCGCCCAACTCTGGCCCGGTGTGCACGCCCAGGCGCGGGGTGACGAATGCCACGATCGCTTGACCGGTCACTGGATCGGGCCGCCCGACCACCGCCGCTTCCGCGACATCGGGGTGGCTGACCAGCGCCGACTCGACTTCCATGGTGCCGATGCGGTGGCCGGCGACGTTGAGCACGTCGTCGACCCGGCCAAGAATCCAAAAGTTGCCGCGCTTGTCTTTGCGCGCGCCGTCGCCCGTAAAGTAGATGCCGGGCACCCGCGAAAAATAGGTCTGCTTGTAGCGCTCGCGGTCGCCCCACACGGTGCGGGCCATGCCGGGCCACGGGTGCCGCAGTACCAAAAGGCCGCCGACATCCGGGGGCAGCGAACGGCCGTCGTTGTCGACCACATCGGCCAGCACGCCGGGCAGCGGCACCGTCGCGGTGCCCGGCACGCAGGTTTGCACCCCGGGCAAGGGCGCGATCAAGATGCCGCCCGTCTCGGTCTGCCACCAGGTGTCGACGATGGGACAGCGGCCACCGCCGATGATCTCGTGGTACCATACCCAGGCCGCGGGGTTGATGGGCTCACCCACCGTGCCCAGCAAGCGCAAACTCGACAGATCGTGGCCGACGATCGGCGCCTCGCCCCACGCCATGAAGGTGCGCAGCGCGGTCGGCGCGGTGTAGAACACGGTGACGCGGTGGCGCTGCACGATGTCCCAGAAGCGATCCTTGGCCGGAAACGCGGGAGCGCCTTCGTACATCAGCACAGTGGCGCCATTGGAGAGCGGGCCGTAGACCACATAGCTGTGGCCAGTGACCCAGCCCACGTCGGCGGTACACCAGAAAAGATCGTCATCGCGCAGGTCGAACACCCACCGCGCGGTGCGGGTAACGTGCGTCGCATAGCCGCCGGTGGTGTGCAAGATGCCCTTTGGTTTTCCTGTTGTTCCTGAGGTGTACAGGATGAACAGCGGATGCTCGGCAGGCAGCGGCACCGCCGCCAGCCCCGCGGACACCGCTGCCATGCGCTCGTGCCACCAGTGATCGCGACCGGGCGTCCAGGCAACTTCGGCGCTGGCTCGCCGCACCACCACGACATGCTCGACGGTCGGCGCCCCGCCGTGCTGGATCAAGGCTTGATCCACCACATCTTTGAGGCGCAACAGACTGCCGCGCCGGTAGCCGCCGTCGGCCGTGACGATGACTTTGGCGCCGGCGTCGTTGGTGCGGTCGCGCAGGGCCTCGGCTGAGAAGCCGCCAAAGACCACCGAGTGAACGGCCCCGATGCGCGCGCACGCCAGCATCGCAAGCGCCGCCTCTGGGATGAGCGGCAGGTACAAGCACACGCGGTCGCCGGCCACCACGCCCAGGCTCTGCAACACGGCCGCAAACTTCTGGACCTGCTCCAGTAGCTGCCCATAGGTGAGCGTGCGGATCTCGGGCCCGCTGTCGCCGACCGGTTCGCCTTCCCAAATGATCGCGGCTTTGTGCCGACGCCAGCTCTCGCAGTGGCGGTCGAGGCAGTTGTCAGCCAGGTTCAATTCGCCGTCTGCAAACCAGCGGGCGTGCGGCGCGTCGCTCCAGTCCAGGCCTTGCGAAAACGGCTTGGACCACCGCAGGTCCTCGCGCGCCGCCTCGCACCAATAGCCGACCGGATCGGCGGCAGCGCGGTCGCGCAAGGCTTGAATGGCAACCGGGTCGCGCAGTTGCGCGCGCGCGGCAAAGTCAGCCGGCGCGGCAAATGCGCGGTCTTCGACCAGAATCGAGGTAATGTCGGGGCTGCTGGCGGCCCG
>CAXRHS010000442.1:0-3122 GCA_964230235.1 Myxococcota bacterium | reverse complement strand
TCGTCGTTGGGCACCGCGCCGAGCAGCAGCGACATGCCGTGGCGGCCGTCTTTGACCACGGCGCGCTTTTGCACCACCTTGATGTCGCGCTTCTTGGCCCAGTCCAGGCGCGAACCGGGCGGCACCAAATCGTCGCTGATGCCGTACACGTCCTGGTCGGCCGATCCGCCGCCCAGGTCTGGCATGGGCGCAGGCTTGGCCTTTGGCTCTGGCTTGGCGGGCTCGGCCTTGGGTTCCGCGGGTGCCGGTTCGGCCTTGGGCTCGGGCACAGGGTCTGCGGCAGGAGCCGGATCGGTTTTGGGCGCTTCAGCGGGCGGGTCGTCGGCCCAACTGGTGGCGGGCGTCCACGCGGCAGCGATGGCCAGGCTGCAGAGGCCTGCGGCAATGATTGTGGTCTTGTGCATGTCCACCTTGCCTGCCGGAAGGGACCGACAGTCTGGCGCCGAGGCGCCCTTGCGTGCGCGAACCGTGGTTCGCCGCTACTTGCTGAGGAATCCCACGCCAGCCGAGAATTCGACGGGCGCCAGGAACGCGATGCTCTCTTGCGGATGGTAGATCGTTTGCTTGTAGTCGACCCGGATGTTGAGAAAGCGGGTCAGGAAGAACCGAAATCCGATGCCCCACGCGCCGCCGACCTTGATCGCGGACGCTGGCTGCTTGTTGCCTTGCGACTCGTCGACCTCGGTATTCAAGATGCCAAGGCCCAAGTGAAAATTGACGTCGAAGCTGCTGAGCTTCTTGTCGAAAATGCCGAACTTGCCGTGAAACGGGCTGAACGCGACGCCGACCGAACTCATCCAGTTCAGCCGCGGCGGTTGCTGCGAGCCGACGGTCAGGTTGGTGGTCTTGTTGCCGCTGGTCGGTACGTTCTTGAGAAAGTCCAAGATCTTGGACTCCTTGGCCATCATGTAGGAGAAGTCGGCGTCGATGGCGACGGTGTCGGTCAAGTAGAAGTCGACCCGGCCGCCCACGCTCTGGAAAAGGTAGAAATTGTCATTGGGTACGATGCCGTAGTGGACCTCGCCCTCCACGCCGTGCTTGCGCTCGTACAGCGGGTTTTGCAAGGACGGCACGGCGATTTCGGCGTCCCAATACTTGGCCAGTTCGCGGTCGATCGCTTCTTGGCCGAACGCGGTTGGCGCCACAGCAAACGAGCACAGCAAGGCACCCACGGTCAGCAGCGAGCGGGTGAGCAGCCGGTTGTTGGTCATGCGCATCAGGTGGCCTCCCTGGGCCGGTGGGTCAGTTCGCCGTTGGTCGCCGCGGGCGGCGAGCGGGCAGTGCTATTTGCAAACGCCGTCACATTTCGCGGCGCAGGTGCCCTTGCAGCACTTGTTGCTGCCGCCGCCGCACGGCAACAAATCGGGCGCGTTGACGGTGCGGCACATGCCGTCCGGACCGCACGAATTGGCGGCGCACTCCTTGGCGCCGCCGCAGTCCTCGTCGGTCTGGCATGCCAGCCGGAAGGTCAAGCGGGCGTCGCGGCCGCCGTCGAGCGCTTCAAAGCGCCACTCTTTCTCAAAGCTGGACTCGAAGACCTGGCTGAGCGACGCAAACAGCGGATTGCTGATGGTCAGCCGGCCGCGCGCCGCCCACATGGTTCCGCGCTTGACCGATCCGCCGTTCTTGAAGCCGTTGTCTTGGAAGCCGGCGCGCCACTGGCCCGCCAGCGCGTAACGCACCTTGAGGATGGCGCGGGTCATGGTCTCTTGCCACGGTGAAGCGTCGCTGCGGTTGAAGTCGGCGGTGTTGACGAACTGGTAGGTGCCCTGCGACCGACAGGCGAGCTCTTGCAAGGTCGGGTCGGGCGCGAGCTTGCCGAGCGACTGAATCTGGATGACGTGAATGTGCAGCGGGAAGCGGTCCTGTGCCATTTTCTTGAGCAGTTCTTGGTAGTTGACCGTGGCAAACTTGCACTGCTGGCGGCACTGGCCGCCGGCCTTGGAGACCTTGCCCTTGTCGTCGAACTGGTCAAAGGTCGAGAACAAGAAGTTGTCGTTGTTGGTGCAGGTGTCGGGGCCGTCGGTCAACAGCACGATGTGCTTGGCGTTGCCGCCGCGGACCGGATCGGGCGCGCCCGGACCAGCCGCCTTGAGGAAGTCGTAGGCGCTGACCAGCGATTCGTACACCGGCGCCCGGCCGTTTGGCAGGTAGCGGACCTTGAGATCCAGGCCGTATCGGTTGAAAAGCTTAGTCTTTTGCGACGAGCCGTAGCAGAACTTGAGGCCATCGGTCAGCGGCAACTGGGCGACGGGGTCCTGGTCGATGGACGGATGGGCGGCGCACTTGAGGCCGGCGCCGTACTTGGCGCAGTCCGCGTCGGTCAGGCAGGTCGAATTCTCTTTGGCGGTGCCACCTTCTTCCTGACAGACCGCCTTGCCGGTGCAGCCGGCGTACACCTGGTTGGTCTCGTCGAAGCCCAAGGTCACCACCCGGTCCATGGCGTTGAGCTGCTCGATGAGCAGCTTGGCACCCTCTTCAAGCACGAAGAACGGGTCGGACGCCACGTCTTTGAAATTGGTGTTGACCACGGTGCCGGGCAGGTCTTCGGCAAACTTGCTGGAATCGGCCGCTTTCTTCTGGTCCATCGCGACGAAGCCGCCAACCGAGCCCGAGTGGTCGACCACCAGCGCCACGTTCTGGGCGGTGTCGGCATGTTTGGCGTCGCAGCCAAAGGCCTCGCGGCGGTAGTAGGCGGCTTTGGCAAACAGGGTCGCGTTTTCGCCGCCGCCGGCGCAGTCGTTGATGGCCTTGGTGGTCGCGTGGGGCTCGTAGCACGCCAGGGTCATCTTGAACTGGCCGGGCTTGACGGTCTGCAGGTCCTTGCTGGTGGACAGCGGCTGCGACTCGATGCGGTCGCCTTCCTTGACGCTATAGTCTTTCTCATTGGCGCACTTGGGCTTGACCACCCGGGCATTGGGATCGGACGAGACCAGGTTGACCGTCAACTCGACGCCATTGGGCTCTTTTTCGGTCTCGCCGGGCAGCAGGTCACCGTTGTCGTCGCGCAGCGGCACGCCGCAGATGCGGGTGATCGTGTTGGTGTTGGCGTCGATAAACGCTGGAAAGGCCGACACCACCTGCACGGTCTGGAACTTGAGGTCGTCCAGGGCGAAGCGCGC
>CAXRHS010000441.1:0-8649 GCA_964230235.1 Myxococcota bacterium | reverse complement strand
CCTCGCTGCGCTGCCGCTGCTCGTCCTGGACCACGGGTCCGAGTCGATGCTGGTCCCGGCGATGCGGTGGTGGGCCGCGGCGGGGGTGTGTCTGGCCGAGGCGTTGCGCACCGGCGGACGCGGGCCGTGGCTGGCGGCACTGGTTTTGACGTTGCTGTGTGCGTTTTCGCGCCCGGACTGCATGCTGCTGGCCGCGCCGACTGCGCTTGCTGCGGCGTGGGTGGGCGAGCCAGCCCCGCGCTTGCGCGCGGTTGCGTGGCCGTTGGCGCTGGCGCTGGTGGCCTTTTGCGTGCTGGCCGTGCCCGACCTGATGTGGCTGCGCGATCGCACCGCGGACGACGTGGCGGCCGGCAACTTGCCGCGGCTGAACCTCGGCTTTTTCGCCGACCTGCCGCGGCGGCTGGCGCACGGGTGGGTGGTGCTGGATCCGCGCTACTTTCCGCTGACGGTGCTGGCGTTGGCGGCGTTTGCGCTGGGCGGGCGGTCGGCGCGTGCGGCAGCGGTCGGGTGGACATTGGCGCTGGTGTGGGCGGTGCCGATGCTTTTGGACTTCAACGAGTCGAGCAAGCTGCGGTTGCACGTGCCATCGGCGGAGCTGGTGGCGCTGGCGGCGGCGCTGGGGTTGGCCGATGTGATCGACCGACTGAGCGGACGGGTGGCGGCACAGCGGGCCGTAGTGGCTGCCGTGGCTATCGGCGCGCTGCCGACCGTGGGTCCGGTTTTCGCCCCGCAGAACTCGGACCATGCCGAAGCCGCCGTTGCAGCGGCGCTGCGCGTGGCTGCAGACGGCAAGCCGACAGCGCTGGTGGTGCGCGCTTACGTCGATGAGCCCAGTTTTGGCGTGCACCTGTACTGGCCCGACGCGTTGCTGGAACCAGGCGACCGCTGGCTGTCGGTGTCCGACTGGCGCGCGGGCCGCCTGCGGCCAGGCGAACGTGCGATCGGCGTTGTGGACGTGCGCTGCTGGGCCGCCTTGCCCGACCGGCGCAGTTTCGGGGATCTGCATCCCGCCTGTGCGCAGCTGGATCGCGCACGGGTGGGGCCGCCGCTGTGGCAGGCCCAAGTTGCCAATGTGGGCGAGCGCGGGTTTGCGTGGTATCCGCCGCCCAGCCAGGTGCCGGGCTGGACGCAGCGGGTGGTGGCGCTGCCGTAGCGGTCCGAAACGCAGCGGCCAGCAGGCGCCAATCGGGACATCTCGCGGTGCGCCCGTTCACAGTGGCGGTGACAGCGCCGACGCGGCTTGGGGTCCAGGGGGTTGAGCACCGCGGCCCCGCAACCTAGGTAGAAACTCGGTGGCGCGCCGCCCCCGAACCCCCGCGGCAGTCCGCCAATGCGGCCTGCGATGCAGCACGCCAGCCAGTTTCGTCCATCGAGGGTGCCGGCGAAGACGGCGTGCTGCACCTTGACACCCACCCGCACCTCATGCATCCTACCGCCCCGCTCGCGCGTCCTGGGGCGTCGGGCAGTCAGCGACCGCCGCCGGCCACGCCAGGGCAAAGTCGCTGTGAAAATCGGGGTGTAGCGCAGCCTGGTAGCGCACTTGCTTCGGGAGCAAGG
Source organism: Myxococcota bacterium (assembly GCA_964230235.1). Classification (GTDB taxonomy): domain Bacteria; phylum Myxococcota_A; class UBA9042; order UBA9042; family UBA9042; genus SXRM01. The sequence continues at coordinate 7,092 of CAXRHS010000441.1, read as the reverse complement.
AGTCGCTGGTTCAAATCCAGTCACCCCGACCGCACCAAACAGATCGGCCGAAACGCCTGCAACCGTTAGAAACGCCTGCGGCTTTCCGCAGCCACGCGGGCCGCATCGCCGGTCGCCCCAAACGATCACGCCGATGACCGCTGCCACGCCGCAGGTGCTGCTCGACGACGACCACCTGCTGGCGATCGACAAGCCTGCGGGCTTGCTCGCCCACGCCGACAGCAGCGACCACAGCGCCTTGGTGTGGGCGCAGGCACGCGAAGCGGCGCGTGGCCGCGACCCGAGCCAATTGCACCTGGTGCACCGCTTGGATCGCGATACCAGTGGCGTGCTGCTTTTCGCGCGCGGCCAGGATACTGCTGAGGCCGTCAATGCGCTGTTTCGCGAGCGCAAGGTCCTCAAGATGTACCTGGCGCTGTGTGCGCCGGTGCCGACGGTGCGCTGGCAGCGGGTCGCGCAGCAACTGCGCCCGCAGCGGGTCGGTTCCGGCGAGCGCATGACCGTGGTGGCCAGCGACGGCGCGGCAGCCGAAAGCGAGATCGAAGTGCTGGCCCGTGGCCGGCGGTTCGCACTGGTGCGGGTCATTCCCGACCAGGGGCGCAAGCATCAGGTTCGGGTGGCGCTGGCGTCGGTGGGCAGCCCGATTGCGGGCGATTACCTGTACGGCGGTGCGCTGTCGCGACAACTGGCCGCCCGGGTGATGCTGCACGCGCGGTCGCTGCAGTTTGCCCACCCCGTTACCGGCAGCCATGTTGACCTCAAAGCACCGGTGCCCGCAGACTTCAAGGCGTTGATCGCCCACGATGGCGGCTCGGTCCCGGGCGATCTCGACACCCGCCACCGCACGGCCCTGGCCGCGGGGCCGGCGCGCAAGCAGCGGCCGAGCGCCACCGATGCACAGGCCGGCGCAGCCGCTTTGCCGCAGCCGCGCAACTATGCCCGTCAAAGCCCGCGCGGTCGGCCAAAATCGTGACAAAACGCCGACCGGTGCCACCATCCCCTGGTGGCCGCGGCTGGCCTGGGCAACCCGATGATTGCGTGGATTCGCAGCAAGCTCCTTCCCCAGCGTACGTTGGGCCTGTCGCTGGCGTTGCTGGCAGTTCGGGTGGTGTTGGGCGGCGGTTTGGTGATCGCCGGTCAGGGCAAAATCGCAAAACTACAAGGCAAATGCGCAACCGCTCCCCTGCCGGAGTGCGAACAGGAAGCCAAGACCGCCTGTGGCAGCGACGTGCAGTGCGTCGCCAAGATCCCGGCCAGCTGTGAAAAGGACCGCGCCAAGGCCTGCGCCGACGAGGCCATCAAAACCGTCGAGTGGTTTGACAGCCTGACCTTGTGCGGCCGCGACGACTGGAAATTGCCGGGAGGCGGTCGCCTCAACCTCGCGCTCGCCGCGGGCCAGGAAGTGGTGTTCGGCGCGCTTGTGCTGGTCGGCCTGCTGGGCCGTTTCGCTGCGGTGCCACTGGTGGCGGTGATGGCGGTCGCGATGGCTTCGGCGCATTGGTCGACCTTGAACGGCAAGTTCGATTTCACGGCCGAGGTCGCAATGGCCTATCTGGCGATGGCGATGGTGGTTGCGGCGACCGGGCCCGGGCTGCTGTCGATCGATGCGCTGTGGGCCGGAAAAGGCGGGTCGGCGGCGCCCAAGGCAAAGCCAAAGGCGTAGCCCAAGCGAACGTTGCGGTCGGCCGGGAGCGGTCGCCCTCGATCAAGCGGCCAGCGACAGCTCGCCAATGCCAATCAGCTGGCCAAACGGAACCCGAGCGCGCGGCGTGACGGCCGCGTGACGCGCAATCAGGTCGTCGATCTCGTCGTGGCAGGCGCCGCAGCAAGTGCCGGCGCGGGTGGCGCGGCCGACGTCTTGGACCGACCGTGCACCATCCTCAATCGCGGCGCGGACCTGGGTGTCGGTGACGTTCTTGCAGATGCACACGTACATGGCACAGACAAACGGGCGACGGCCCGTGTGACCATGATTATGAATTTCATTTTCAGTTGTCAAGTGGCGGGCCCGGTGCGATGCTCCAGACCGCCGCGGCCGCCGTTTGCCGCGCCAAGGGGCGTCGATGCAGGGCAATCCAGAGATCATTGAAGTGCTCAACGAGGTGCTGACCGCCGAGTTGACCGCCATCAACCAGTACTTCGTGCACGCCAAGATGTGCCAGAACTGGGGTTACAAATCGCTGTACGCCAAAATCCGGGCCGAGTCGATCGACGAGATGAAGCACGCCGACCAGGTCATCGAGCGGGTGCTTTTCTTGGACGGCCTGCCCAACTGCCAGCGTCTGTGGAAGCTGCGGATCGGCCAGACCGTCAAAGAAATGCTCGAATCAGACAAAACCTTGGAAATTGAAGCGATCGCAAGGCTGAACCGCGGCATCGAGGCGGCCGTGCGGTTGTCGGACAATGGCAGCCGCGAACTGCTGGCGGCAATTCTGGTCTCTGAAGAAGAGCACCTGGACTGGCTGGAAGCGCAACTGACGCTGATTGCGCAGGTGGGCGAGCAGAACTATCTGGCGCAGCACATCCGAGGCTGAGGTTGCTCAAAAGAGGCTGGGTTGCTCGGCGGCCGTCACCATGGCCACGATCCGATCGGCATCGGGACCGACCACGAACAGGTACTCAAGGTTGCGCAGGTGGCTGACCTGGCCGACGCGCAGGCCGGCTGGGTTGTAGATGCCGATCTGCGCCCCGACATAGCGCTTGAAGTCGGTCTGAATCACCGCCACCGGACCGCGCCGCGCCAGCATCGCTTCCAGCTGCGCCCGGTCGAAAAAGCCCTCGTTGTTGAAGGACACCAGCAGCCAGCGCGCCTGCACGCCGTCGATGACCTGTTGCATCGCAGCCGCGGCGGCAACCGACGAATTGAACGCGCTTTTGCGGGTCTTGACGTCCGCGCGCTTGCACGCGGTGCCGTACACCTCGGGCTTGTCCCACAGCACCAGCGATTCCCAGATGTGGTAGTTGCCCAGGTATTTGTGGGCGTTGTACGGCGGATCGAGGTAGGCGACGTCGGCCGAAAGCTGCTTGACAGCGTCAAGGGCGTCCAGCTGGTGCGCGCGCCCTTTGCCCGAACGGGCCTGCGGCAGCAACGCAGGGACGCGCAGCTCCAGCGGATTGTGCGCGCGCGCTGCCCACTGCTTGAGGTAGGCCATCTGCACGCCAGTAGTCGAATCCACCCGGTCGGCAGCTTCCATCAGCGACACCAAAAGGACGGCATGCAGATCGGGCGGCAGCGCCTTGGCGGCGATGGCCTCGCGGATGGCGTCGATGCGGGCGCCGTTGGCGGGGTGGAAGAAGCGGCTTTGCTCGCACCACACGCTGCACGCATAGCCGGGTTGGCCGGGCAGTGCGTTGAATTCATCGACCAGCTGGCGGACCTGCCGCTCGACGTCGGGACGGTCGACTTGCACGTAACAGTGGGCGAGCGTCACCGCGTACGCGTTGTGATCGTTGGCGAACACTTGCAGACCGTCGGCCTTGAGCGCGTGACCGACCCGGCTCGTCCCCGAAAAAAGGTCGATGACCGAGCGCGCAGGAGCAATCGCGGCCACCGTGCGCCGAATGAGCGGCACCAGCGTGCGCTTGGATCCGAGGTACTTGATCACGCGGACAGATGGAGCGCTAGAACTCCAGCACGAGCGTGACGTGCTGGGGCTCGACGTGGCACTCGCCTTTGTCGACCACGATGCCGGTCTTGGTCGCCGGTTTCATGCCGGCCTTGTTGGCGACAACCGTATAGGTGCCCGGTTTTTCGTAGGCGGCCGTGTAGACGCACGGTGAGCCCTGGGCGGCGATCTTTTCGGCGGTCGCGCCGTCGGAGACCGTGACCTCGGCGTCGCACAGGACCTGCCCGTTCAAACCCTGCGTGACCGTGATGACCAGTCCAGCCGTGGCCGAGGTGTCGCACGCGAGCGTGGTCTCGCAGGCAGCGAGCGCGCCGTGCGCCAGACCGGCCAGACCGGCAGCCAGGACCGCCCGACGCCACGGCCGCTCAAACATCGACGGTCTCTCCTTCCATGGCCGCGAGCACCGGACGGTCGCTGAGCGACTGCGCTTCGGCCAGCAACGCGTCGAGATCGCGGTCGGTGTGGTGGGGCGCGTGATGGGTCAGCATCAGCTTGCGCGCGCCGGCCAATCGCGCCACGGCAACGGCAGTCGCCGCGGTCGCGCCGCCCCAGCGCTGGCTGTAGTGGTCGCTTTTGCTATGCCATGCTGCGTCGTGCAGCAGCAGGTCGACACCGCGCGCCAGTTCGACCGCCGCAGGCAGCGGACCGTTGGCCGGGTGATCGATTGCGGTGACGATGGCCACCGACTTGCCGTCTGCCTCGATGCGCCAGGCCACCCCAGTCGCGCGACCGTGCGGCACCCGCAGCGCGCGCACGACAAATCCGTCGATCGCCACTGGCCCATCGCTGACGTCGTGGATGGTGATGCCGGCGTTCAGGTTCTTCTGGCTGTTGATCGGGCAAACGTGCGGGTCGAAAAGCGCTTCCAGCACGTCGTACAGCTTGTCGCCATCGGCCGCGCCATACACATCGATCTTATTGCCGGGGATGAACACTGGCACAAAGAAAGGCATGGCCGCGGTGTGGTCCAGGTGGGTGTGGCTGAGCAACACCGACAGGACGCCTTTGCCGGCGCCAAAACCGGCACCGAGCAGCGCGCGCCCCAAAGCGACCGCACCGGTGCCAAAATCGATGGCAATGCGGGCGCCGGCGTCGCTGACAATCTCCAGGGCTGCGGTGTTGCCGCCATAGCGGATGTAGTCCGGCCCGGAAGCCGGGTAGAACCCGCGCACGCCCCAGAAGCGGATCTTCATGCGCCCGCCTGCACGCGCCGCGGCGCACTGCGAGCGCGAACGCCTACCGGCAGGGCCAGCCCCTCGCGCGCAGTGACCACCTGGATGCCCAGCTGCTCGCCTTTGCGGCGATACTGGGCGTCGATTTCGTCCATCATGGCGTCCGAGTGGTTGGGGGCGTGGTGGAAAAGCACCAGACGGCCGACACCCTGGCCGGCCAGCAGGTCCAGCGCGTGGTCGGGCGTCGAATGGCCATAGTGGGGGAAGCGCGCGTACTCGTCCTGCGTGTAGTGGGTGTCGTAGATAACGGTGTCGCAGCCCTGCACCGCTTGCAACAGCGAGGCGCGCAAGCCCTGCAACTGGCGGCGATCCGCGGTTGTCAGCGGCTCTGGCCCCTTGAGAAAGTGCTTCTTGTGCAGCAGCAGATCAAACGGCGCGGTATCGCAGACATACGCGCAACTGGCATCCGCGCCGTCGATGCGGTAGCCCACGGCCCCGAACGGGTGGTTCAGCCGAAATGGCCGAACTTCAAAGGCAGTGGCCCGAAACCGCCGGCCCGGGTGCACTTCGTGGAAGTCGAACTGCGCGGCCATGTCGTCCAATGCGACCGGAAAGAACGCATGGCGCGCCACGCCGCGCACGATGTCGCGCAGTTTGACCACATCGGGCCGCAGGGCATGGATCGCCACCTGCGCGGACTGGTGGTGGCAGGGAGCAAAGAATGGCAAACCCTGGACATGGTCCCAGTGTAAGTGTGAAAGCAGTAGGTCGAAGCGGCCACCCGCCTGGTTCTGGGCCGCCAAGGCCTCGCCCAGGCGGGCCAAGCCGGTGCCAGCGTCGATGACGACCCGGTCGCCGTCTGGGCTGCGAATTTCGACGCACGCGGTGTTGCCCCCGTAGCGGACCGTATCGGGCCCGGGGGTTGGGTAGCTGCCGCGCACGCCCCAGAAAATCGCTTGCAATTGGGACCTATCGGGCGGACGGAAAGGGCTGGCGCCGGGCGCTCCGGCGCGTGGCAGCGTGCGACTGTATCCGCATGTGACAGGCAGCGCAAGAAAGCTGTGGCTTGCCAGCAGGGCGTGCGAAACTGGCGCCTCGAGGCGATCCTGGCTCGCGCAACAGGTCGCAAAAACGTTTCGGCAAAGCAATAGGTTACGATGGCAACCCTTCGATCCGCGCCGCCGCAACCGCTCGCCGTCGCTTGCCAGCGGGGCCCGCGCTACAATGAACCCATGGCCGGATTTGCACCGCTGCGAATGCTCTGTTTTGTGGTTGCGGCGGCGGCGCAGGCGTTGGCGTCTGCGGCCCAGGCAGACCCAGCCCACCTGGCGGAACCGCCAACACGCCTGGTTGAACGCGCCCAGATTGCCGGCGCCTATGCGGACCACCCGCTGGTCGCGGCCATCGCAGGGCGCGGCTGGCTGCTGGCCGAAGACCGCCAGGCCATCCTGGCCCCGGATCTGCCCGTCGACCGCGCGTGGGCGGCCGTGGACGCATTGGGCGGCGATCGGGCGCGCGCGCACGGGGCGGTGCGCTACTTGCTGCTCGGCGTTGCCGCGCGACTGTCCCCGCAGGTGTCGGCCGGTCCCGCGGCCGATTCGGTGCGAACCAGCCAACTGGACGCCCGCGCGGCGCTGATGCTCGGCTGGGCCAAGTTGCTCGCAGACCCGATCGGCGCGGCGCGCCGGCGCGACGAACGGGCCATCGCCAGCGGTAGCCTGGAGTTGCTGTCGCGCGCCCGCGCCGGCATGCCCCACGATCAGGCCGCGAACCTGGCGTGGGCGCTCGCCGAGGCAGCCGCTTCGGAACCGAACTGCGCGGACGCGCTCGCCCTCTTGCAAGCGGCGCGGCGACCAGGTCAGCGCGCGGTGCGGCTTGCCGCCGCCGAACGGGCCGACGCGGCCGCGCGGGCCTGGGTGGCCGGGGCCGGCAAAGACTGCGCGTCGGCCGCCTGGCAGGCCATGTCTGCGCCGATCCAGCTGCCGCCGCCCGTGGCCGAAGCAGTGGACCCGCCGCGAACGCGACCGCCACCGCCCGGCCGCGCCGGCGATCCTGATGCGCTGCTGGTCGTGGGCGCGCCGTTCTTTCGCGGCTATGTAGGTGACCCGGTGGTCCGCACCCTGCTTGGCCGGGCTGCGCTGTACGAGGCCCAGTTGGTCGAGGCGCTGACCGGCGACCCGAACGGCGATCGCACCCTGGCGGTGCTGAACGCGGCCTTGCACGGCAGGCGCACCGGGGCGTGGAACCTCGCCGATCTCGCCTGGCGTGCGGTAATCCGCGCGCAGGGTCTGGCC
>CAXRHS010000440.1:0-2881 GCA_964230235.1 Myxococcota bacterium | reverse complement strand
CCTCGTGCTTGCCCTTCTTGAGCTGTTCGGCAAGGCGGGCGAGCTTCTGGTCCTCGACGGCTTCATCTTTGGGCTGGGCGCCGGGCGGCGGTGTTTTGGCGACGCGATACTTGTTCATCGCCGACGACGGCGCCGAGCGCGCAGCCCCGAGACCGCCGCCAGTTTTGGCGGGCGAGGCCGACTCGGCGTAGGCCTTGGCCACGACGTCTCCAGCGACGTCCGGATGGCCGGCCGGCCGCGCGATGTCGGTGTCGTCCATCGACGCCAGCACCAGTTCCTCGGTCCGACCGTCGCGGTGGACCGTGCCACCGACCGGCGGGGCCTTGGCGAAATTGTCCTGGCTGTGCAAGGTCTCGCGGTGGACCAACCGAATCGAGTGCAGGTCATAGCGAAACGACAGCGCCGAACTGGAACCCACGCCGACCTGCACCGACTTCCAGTCTTCGCCGCTGGTGTTGTCGACGATGGCCCAGCCCTGCAAGTCCACTTTGCCGGCGTCGCTGACGACCACGCGGTAGGTCGGCTTCCAGGCGGGCGACTCGGTCACGTAGCTGAGCACGATGTCGCGGTGCGCTTTGTCGGGCAACTGGATCGTCATCTCGACCTTGCCGTTCTTGGCCTGACCGGGGCTCGGGAACGAGATCGGCAACGCGAGGCCGGTCTTGGCGTCGGTGACGGTCAGCGACTTCAAGAAGTCGTCGATCTTGTCCTGCGGCACTTCGATGGTCAGTTTGTCGCCGACCACCGTGGCCTTGCGTTCGTAGTAGGCGACGCCATTGCGATAGACCACGACCTTGCCGAGGGCAGCCTGGTCGGCGGCGACGTAGGTCGCATGGTTGGTGCAAGCGCTGACGCCGACAACCGTCGAGATGGCCAGCAAGAAAGCGAGCGAGAAGTTGCGCATGAAGACTCCTGAAAAATCGGCCGCTGGGCCGTGCATCGGGTGGGGGACCGCGGCGCGTACAGTGCTTTTGCGGGCGCCGGTGGGGTGCGACGCACGGTCGCGGCAGATGATCTTGGCGGGGCTGGGATTGACGCCGAAAGGCGCGCTACTTGGTCCGCTGCTCCCTTGCGGATCGACGCAAAGTCACGCGATTGTGAACGTTTACCGTACAGGCGACGGCGAACAGCCGCCGCATCGGCTACCGCTTGGGGAAAGGCCGAGCGGAAGGTGGCCGTTCGGGGCCGGCACCGCTGCCGCCGACCTTGCCCCAATCCGAGCCCCGGCATACCCTTGCCGCCCGCACGCGCGGCCCGTTCGCCGCCCTGGAAGCGCACCGTGAGCGTTCCCGTCCAAGTGCTCGTCAGCGCCCCCGCGCTTTTGCCAGCCGTCGAAGAGGTGGTTGGCCGCGCAGGCACCGTCGAGGGCGCCCAAGCCTTGTGGTTGCTGCCGGGTCTGGACGACCCGGACTGGGGCACCAAACTGCTGACCCAGCAGCGCGCCATGCTGGCGGTGCGCCGCCACGAGGGCGGCCTGGTGCAGATCCTGCTGGCAGACAAACGTGCGGATTTGCAGACACTTGCCAGTCGGACCTCGCCCGAATCTGCGGTGCGGGCGCCGTGGGCGCGCATCGGCATTGTCCTGGCCGAAGAAGCCGAAGTAGCGCAGGCGGGCGCGATGGGCCTCAGTGCCGTTCACGCGATTCCGCATACGCTGGCGCAGCGGGTGTTGACCCTGCCGGAGCGCGAACGCGCCGCCGCCAACTTGCTCGGCCTGCTCATCGACATCGCCCGCCTGCCGCAAGCCCGCGAACACCTTGCGCTGTGGTGCGAGACGTATGGCGGCGTTCGGATCACGGTGACGCAGGCTGCGCGCTTTCAGGCGCCCATCGTGCAAACGGTGTTGGCGCGCCGCCTGGCTGCCAAAGTCGCGGATCGCATGGTGCAAACCTTGCAGCAGGGCCGCAGTTCTTCGGCCCGACCCAACCTCGCGGATCCGCCGTCTCCGCCAGAGCAAGACGTCGAGGCGGCCATCGAGGGTCGCGCCGCGGAACTGGGCGAAGGCATTGCCCGCCGCATCGTGGGCGAGGGCGAACTGCCAAGCGAAGGCGATGTGCAGCGCCGCGCCGACCTGGCGCTCAAAGAGCTGCCGGCGCGCTTGGAAGATGTCTTGCGGCGCCACGGCAGCGACCTGCGCGAGCAAGCGCTCAAATGGCAAGGCGAACTTCGCCGTTGGAGCGACGACAACCTGGAGCGCGGCGGCTTCGCGGCGCTGCCGGTGCTCATCGACAAGCTGGAGCGCTGGCGCGACGGTGCTGGTGCGACCCCGCTGGGCGACGACGACCAGGGGCCGCGCATGGCGATGCGCCTGCAAGCCCCCGACGACGGCGAGGTGCGCGACGCGGCGCGGGCCTTGGAGCGCGCCCGGGCGACCTTTGACGACAGCGGCGTATTGTTTGGCGGCTGGACTTTTGCGCTTGCCGCAGTGGTCGCCGCTTGCGCGTGGCCGATGTTGGAAAAGCTCGGCAGTTGGCGCCTGGCGGGCTGTGGCGGTGTCGGGGTCGCGGCCCTGTTGTGCGGCTGGGTCATCGCGATAGTGCGCAAGCGCAACGCCGAGGCCACGCTCAAGCGCCTGGAGGCGGCCGAGGCGGCATGTCGGCAGGCCTACCGCGCGCGCTGGAGCACACTCATCCGCGACCACATCGCGCAGATTGGCCACCATTTGCACGGTCGGATGCTGCGGTTTGCGGTCGAAGTCGCGGCGGCGGAGTTGCATTGGCTGCGGACCGTGCACGACACGCTGCTCGACTTGCAGCAGCAACACAAGAAGCCCGAGCGGATGCGCTTGATGGGCGACACCGCATTCGACAGTGACATTCAGTTGCCAGAGGACTTCTACGCGCGCGCGGAAACACGGGTGGACCCGGCGGAAGTGTTCGAC
>CAXRHS010000439.1:0-2618 GCA_964230235.1 Myxococcota bacterium | reverse complement strand
ACATCGCCGCCGAAGCGGGCGGCGTCCTGCAAAAAGCCGACAGCATGGAGCCGGTAGGCATGTTCGGGCTGATGCGCGCATCGGGCGACCACGAGGTGCAAAAAGGCATGGCTGTGATGCTGGAACTGCTGCGGCACATCGGCCGCGGTGCGCAGGCGCTTGCACAGAGCCAGGATCCAGCCGCGCTGCGCAAAGCGCGTCTGGCGGCGGCACTTGGCCCCAAGCGCAAACCACCGGCAAGCGCGACCGATGCGGCAAAGGCCAAAGTGGTCAGTTGTGCAACAGGGCCGTCGGTGCCCGGACCCGCGGCCATGGTGGTCGATGGCGTAGCGTTCGCGGCCGACGGCCACCTCGCCGACCCCACGGTGTGGACGCGCGACCTGGCGGACAAGATTGCCGCGTCGCTCGGCCTGCAGTTGGATCCGGTTCGCTGGCAGCTGGTCGAGGCAGCGCGTTCCGACTGGGCCCAGACCGCGCAGTCGCCCAATATCCGCCGGCTTACCCAGGTGACGGGCGTGGCGACCAAAGACATCTACGCGCTGTTTCCCAAAGCCCCAGGCCGCACCATCTGCAAAGTGGCCGGAATTCCCAAACCTGCCGGCTGCTTGTAGCCGGCCTGCTTGTCGCCGGCGTGGTCCGGCGCGGAGACAACCATGAACGACACCCCCACCGCACGCCGCAAGGTTGCCATCATCTGCTCGCACGGCGGCCTGGACGAAGCCTACCCGGCGCTCATTCTGGCCAATGCTGCCCGGCAAAGCGACATCGAAGCGTTTGTGTTCTTTACCTTCTGGGGCCTGGACGTCATCACCGAGGGCAAAGTCGACCACCTGCACGTCAACCTTGCAGGCAACCCGACCAGCCCGATGCCGACGATTGTCGCGGGGTTGCCGGGGATGGAAAGCCTGGCGGCGTCGATGATGAAGAAGCAAATGGAAGAACTGGAACTGCCCAGCGCCCGCGAGATGCTGCAGATTATCGACGAGGCCGGCGCCGAACTCTATGCGTGCGAATTGGCGATGAAGATGTTCAAGCGCACCAAATCGGATTTGCTACCGCAGGTCAAGGACGTGATAACGGCTGGCGATTTCTACGACCTGGCCGACGGGGCGCAAATCATCTTCACGTAGCCTGGTTCGGTCGCGCTGGCCGCTCGGTAGCGCTGCATTCCCTGGGCAAGCCCGCGCGCCGATGTCCACCTTTGACGGCAAGCCGATGCTGCGCCACTGCGCTGGCCGGTCGATGTGGTTCGTGGCCAGCCAACCTATGCGATGGCGGGTCGGCCGCGGCCGCTTGCGGGCAAACGAGGACGGCAGCGTCCGCCTTGACCCGGCGTTGCGCAACGCGGCGACAACCCTGGTGGCGGTTCCGCGCACAGGTTGGGTGGTCTGACGCGGCAGACACCGCCCGAACGGCCGATGCGCCGTGCGCGCGGGGGCGGTCGCCCGGCAACGGCTGATCGGGCGCTTGGCGTCGATCCAATGGTCCACTTTTGGGTGGCACGATCCCTGGGTTTGCCATGCAAGCTCGCCGAGTCTCGCGTTCGCGCCTGCTCGTTGACTCACCTCTCCGTCGCCGCTGCGGGCGTGTCGAACGATCTCTTGCGGGGCGCTGTCGCCCATTGCGGCAGCCCCGTGGCACACGCCAATCCACCTTGACGCCGAAGGGTTCGGGCACTACCCTGCCGCGCATGGCGGGCGCCCCAGCCAATTCTATTGTCTTGACGCCGCATGGCGCGACTCGCGCGACCTGGCCGGTTTGGCTCGCCTGGCTTGCCACGCTTGCGGCGCTGGTCTGGACCGCGGCCCCGGCAGGCGAATCGGCCCCACCGACAGCCGCGGCAACTTTCGCAGCTGCTGGCACTGCGATCCCGGCCGCCAGCGCAGGCCACGACGGCGCGCCCACCGGTACACCAGAGTCCGCAGAAGTCGAGGCTGACCCCGACGACGACGACTGGGCGACCGACACTGCCGCGTTCGCAGTGGCCGCCACCGCAGGCTCCGCCGCCAGCGTCGCACTGTCACAGCCAGTGCAGGCGCCGAGGCGCCGCTCACAGCTGCCGCGCGCCCGCGGTCCGCCGGCGGCCTAGCCCAAGCACGCCTCCAAACTTGCTCCAGTTCTCGAATTCGCCGTCGCGCGTCGCGTCGCCGTCGCTCGGGGCTGCCATCGCTTGCGTTCGCGCCTGAGGGCGCGCGCGCTCGGTGGCGCGCCCCGGCGTCTGCGCAACGCGTGGGCCGGCAAGGTTGGCGTCCGCCCGCTGGGCCACGCCCTTGGAGATCTCTGCCATGCAATCAGCTGCTGCGGCTCCATTCGGATCCGCATCCGGCGGTCGTGCGCCCGGTTCAAACGCGGCGCACACCGTCCATCGCCCATGTGGCGGCGACTGCCCGCCGACCTTCCGCAACCAAGCCAGTGAGTTGCGCAGTACCGACATCTACCTCGATGGCAACGGCGGTATCCACGTGGGTGCCGCCGCGGATGACGCCAAGCGCCAACCCACGGTGCGCTTTTCCGCGCAGACGCTGCGCCGCGATGCCGTGGCCGGCGTCGTCACCGGGTTGATGGCCGTGCCGCTCACGGTCGGCATCTGCTTGATGAGCGAGTTTCCGGTGCAAACC
>CAXRHS010000438.1:0-3489 GCA_964230235.1 Myxococcota bacterium | reverse complement strand
TGCAACGACGGCAACGCCTGTACCACCGGCGACGGCTGCCAGCAGGGCGGCTGCCTGGGCAGCAAGCTGCTGGGTTGCGACGACGCCAATCCATGCTCCAAAGACGACTGCGCGCCGAGCACTGGCTGCATCAACCTGCCGGCGGCGGCCTCTTGTAGCGACGGCAACCCGTGCACACAAGGGGATCAGTGCCTTGGCGGCAGTTGCAAAGCCGGCAGCCCCGTCGACTGCGACGACCAGGATTTCTGCACCAACGACGCGTGCACCTCGGCCAAGGGCTGCGTGCACAGCTTCAACAGCGGCCCCTGCGATGACGGCCAGTTCTGCACGGTCGCCGATACCTGCGACGGCAACGGCGTGTGCGGCGGCAAGGCCCGCGACTGCCAGGCCGAGGTCGGTGGCGCCTGCACCATCGGCAAGTGCGACGAGGCCGCCAACAAGTGCACGCCGATCGCGCTCGCAGACGGCACCGGCTGCGACGACAACATCGACTGCACGCCGCTGGATTTGTGCAAGGCCGGAAAATGCGAAGGGATTGGCGACGTGTGCGGCGACGAGGCTTTGACCGGGATGGACGCGGCGGACCGCACGCCGGGCCTGGTCGCCTTGGCAAACAACGGCTATGCCGTGCAGTGGGTTCGGCATCCGACGGCCAATTCGATCTTGGCGGTGGACGGCAATGGCAGTAGCCTCAATGAACCGTTGCGCCTGGACGATGGCGGGTCGGCGCTACAGATGGGGGTGCGGCCGGCGGTCTCGCCGACCGGCGCATTACTGGCCGTGGCGCTCAAAGTCCCGGCCAAAGTCACCGTGACCAGCGGCGCGAATGCGACGCAACTGGGCACCGTATCCGTGTTCGAAGTTGGCGCGACCAACACGACGACGCCGTTGGGCGTGTTCTCCAGCGCCGCGCAAGTCGGCTCGGGAGAGGTCACACCCGGCGACGTTTACGTCCGGATTGCGACAACCGGCGAGGGCAAGACCCACTTGTGCAGTCATTTTGTTAGCAAATTTAACGGCGCACCGCTGCTGGCCAAGGAGGCCTTCGCGTGCGCTTCGGTTGGGGCTGACGGCAAGCTCGGGCCGCAGGTCAAGGTCGGTGTCTGGTTTCCCGCTGGCGCGCGCTTCGAAATCAGCCCTGCGCCGTCCCACGCCAAGGAACTGTGGCTGGCGGCGTTCGCCAACTTTGGGCCAGGCGCGGGTGCCGGCATCAGCCTGACGCGGTTTGATCCGGCCACTGGCACACTGACCGGTTCAGGCACCAGTTCGGCCATGACCAATGTGCAGCCGTGTGCAGTACTGTCGCACGCCAGCCTTGGCACACTGGCGGCGCTGACGGGCGGGCTCAACAGCAACATCAGCAACGTCTGGCTCGGTCTGGGCGGCGGCACTGGCTCCCTACAAATGCTGAGCGTAGTCAACGACAACCTGAGCAAAGGCGGCTGCGATGCGGTGGACCTGGGCAACGGCAGCTTTGTGCTCACCTATGCCTCGCCAGTCGGCGACGGCAACGGCTGGGGCATCGTCGCCCACGAAGGCAAGTGGTCCGCCCCGAGCGCGCTGAGCAAGCCATGGATTGTCAACAGCAAGACCTTGGGCGACCAACTCGACCCGAGCGTGGTCAAGCTGACCAACGGCGACTACGTCGTGGCCTACCGCGACGGCGCTGGCATCGCCTACACCCGCAGGTTCTCGCCGCTGCACAAACCGACCGGCGTGCGCCTGGAGCGCGTGGCCAACACGACCACCTTGCTCGACCAGAACCAACTGACGGTCAGCGCCACGCCCGAAGGCGGCCGCGCCATGCTGGCGTGGACCAGCTTCGTGCCCGGCTTGGACGGCCAGGAGATTCGCGCCCGCGTCCTCGACCACAACGGCAAGCCCGTCACAGGCGAACTGGGTCTGAACAAGACCACCGCTGACAACCAGAGCACGCCCGCGGTCGCCGCCGGTATCGCCCGCTTCGTCGCGGTGTGGAACAGCTATGGTCAAGACGGCAGCCAGGACGGCATTGTCGGCCGGGTGTTTGACAGCGACGGCCAGCCGCTGTCTGGCGAAGTGGCGGTCAACGAGGGAACGCTCGGGATCCAGCACGCGCCAGCAGTCGCCATGCTCGGCAACGGGCACTGGATGTCGGCGTGGCATGCGCCGAATCCACCGGTACCGACCTTGCGCGGTCGGGCTTTCGACAAGTCCGGCAAAGCGCTTTCGACCACCGACGCCACCATCTACAACCAGGCGGGCGGCGCTGTTGGGAGCCCGACCATTTTGGCGCTGGAACAAAGCCAGGAATTTCTGGTCGTCTGGGAGTACTCGCTGCCGGCAGTCAGCAAAGGCTGGGACATCCTGATGCGCCGCTTCAATGCCCAAGGCCAGGCGACTTCGGGCTATTTGACGCTGATGAGCGCTGCATTCGATCAGAAGTTCGCCCATGCTGCGGTGGCGGGCACGACCATGCTGGCCTGCTACCAGGAGCAACCCGTCAACGCGTGGCGGCTCTACTGCAACGCAGTTGACCTGACGACGATGGGCGTAGGTGCCACCCAAGCGCAAATTCCGTCGATTGCGGGGAACCACACCTCGCCGGCGGTGGTGGGCTTGCCCGGCAGCGTGTTCCGGCTCGCGTGGCAGAATGACCAACTCGATGGCAGCGGCCTGGGCGTGCAGTTCGCCAGCTTGGACAGCAAAGGCGCTCAGGCCGGACCCCGGATCCAAGCCAATCGTACGACCGCAGGCAATCAGTCCTCGCCTAGGCTGGCCTGGCTGCAAGGGGGGACGCTGGCCGCCTGGGTCAGTGAAGGCCAGGACGGGTCGGGCACAGGGATCGTGTACCGGGTTTTGCCGCAGTAGGGTCTTGTTCCTGTTCAAACCGATGACCAGCGGGACGGGGTTGCCGGAACGCAAAGCGAAGGCGCGCAGCGTGCCGATGCCCGCGCCGTGCGGTGGTGAGGCTGTCCCGCGTGCGGCCAAGGGGCAATGCCGATCGGATAGGATGAAATTCACTTCAAAACAATGACTTACCTCCATGCCCGGCCGTTGAAACGGCGGGCTATCATGACCCTGTCCGCCTGCGCGGACGGGACTGGGGCCGTTCCGCCCGCGAAGGCGGTCGGCGACAGGTTGGCCCGCCAATTCACTCGCCGGGAGATCCCTCAGAAGTCAAATGAAAACACACACGTCCTCTTCGCCGATGGGCATTGGGTCCAGGCCGGACCCGCTAAGTCAAACGCCGTATTCGCGTTCGTGCAAGCGCCTCGTGTCTCGGCCGTCATGCCCGTTGCGGACTGCGCCATCCCGCGCTACAACGGCAACCAGCCGAATCCTTGTGCCGGCCCCCCGAAAACCGCAGCGAGGCCATCATGGTTGCCATTGCCGGATATGCCGTCGTCGGCAGCGAACCCCTGTACGAGAGCGCCCAGTCTGTCGTGTACCTCGCACGCCGCACCTCGGACGGCCGACCGGTCATCCTCAAGCTGCCGCCGGAGGTGA
>CAXRHS010000437.1:0-8206 GCA_964230235.1 Myxococcota bacterium | reverse complement strand
CACGCGTCAGGGCGTCGGGGCCACGTTTGAGCTGGCGGTGCCGGTGTTGTCGACGACTGCGACTGGCGTCGCCGTTGCGGTGGGCCCGTATCGCCTGGCGATTCCCACCCAACATATCGACCGCCTGTTGCGCGTCAACGGCAGCGAGATCGGTCGCGTCGACCAGGCGCCCGTGGTCCAGGTCGATGGCCAGCCGGTGGCGTATGCCAGCCTGGCGGACTTGCTCGGCGTCGCTGACCCAGAGCACCAACCGACGACCGACGGCAAGGTCAAGCTGGTGGTTTTGCGCAGCGGTAGGCAGCGGCTGGCGGTGCGCGTCGACGACGTGCTGCACGACCTGCCGATGGTCATCAAGCCGCTTGGACCGCAGTTTGAGCGCTTGCTGCAGTATTGCGGCTGTACGATTGACGCCGATGGTGCGCCGCTGCTGGTGGTCGAGGTGCGCGAGCTGCTGCGCATTATCTTGCGCGCCGGTCCCAGCGCCCGCGGCGCGCTGCGCGGTGCATCGGCGGGCCCACCGCGCAAGCCGCCGCTGCAGTCGCACAAAAGACAATCTTGGTTGTGGACGACTCGATTACGACACGCACGCTTGAGCGCAATGTGCTCGAGTCGGCCGGCTACAAAGTCGTCACCGCGTGCGACGGCCAGGACGCGTTGGAGCAGCTCGCCAAGGCGGGGGGCTTCGACCTGATGGTCACCGACGTCGACATGCCGCGCATGGACGGCTTTGAGCTGTGCCAAAGGGTTCGCGCCGGCAACCACAGCCACATGCCGGTCGTGATGGTCACGTCGCGCCACACCGAGCAGGAACGGTTGCGTGGGGCCCAATGCGGCGCCGATGCTTACCTCATCAAACGGGATTTCGACCAGGTCCGCTTCGTGGGCACCGTCGAGCGGTTGCTGGCGTAGCAGTTCCGGTTGTGCAAGCCGTGACCATCAGGGCACGGGCTTTACACAACCTCGCTCTTCTTGGCCCGCGGCGTTGGCACACTGGCGCAGGCCAGCTGGAGCGCAATCCACCCGGGGCGGTTGATTCAGGGAGGAGGGAAGCAGCGTGCGCGTACTCGTGGTGGAAGACAGCCCGACCCAGATGGCCTACTTGCGCGGCATTTTGCGCAGCGAACCGGACATCGAATTGCTCGAACCGGCCACCACCGGCGTCCAGGGCGTGCGATTGGCGGTTGCCGAGCGGCCGGACATCATCGTGATGGACCTGCACCTGGCCGAGATGGATGGCCTGGAGGCGATTGGCCACATCATGGCCATCCAGCCGTGCCCGATTGTGGTGTTGAGCGCCGAATTGGGGCGCGCCGATATCGACCTGACCTTTGAATCGCTAAGGGCCGGAGCGGTCGATGCGCTGCCCAAGCCGGGCGGCGGCGTGATGAGCCCGGGGCCGCAGTTCCGCGAGACCTTGCTGCCGCGGCTGCGGCTGTTGTCGCAGGTGCGTGTGGTGCGGCGGTCGCATCGCCAAAGGCAGCCGGTTCGTGCGACCCAGCAACCGCCCCCGCAGGTCGAGGCCCAACAAACCGAGGTGGTGGTGATCGGCGCATCGACTGGCGGGCCGCCTGTGTTGTACGAGTTGCTCAAGCGTCTGCCACGGCCGCCGTCGCTGCCCGTCGTCATCAGTCAGCACATCTCTGCCGGGTCCGAACTCGGCATGTGTCGCTGGTTTCGCGGCTCCGGCCACGACGTCCGCGTCGCCGTCGACGGTGAGGAGCTGCAAGCGGGTCGCATCTACGTGTCGCCTGCGGATGGGCACGCGGTTTTGACCAGCGCCACTCGGCTCGGTATCGCGCCTTTGGGCGACGCCACGATTGCGCCGTCGGTTGACCAGCTGTTCGCTTCGGCGGCGACCCACCTTGGCCCCAATGTCATCGCCGTATTGTTGACCGGCATGGGCAGCGACGGCGCCAAGGGCATGGCCGCACTGCACGCCGCCGGCGCGTTGACCGTCGCGCAGTCGGCGGAAACCTGCGTGGTCAACGGCATGCCGGGGTCGGCGGTTGCACTTGGCGCGGTTCGGCAGGTGCTGTCGCCCGATGGCATTGCGGCGATGCTGTGTGCGGCGATGGCGCAGGTTCGCGCGGCGGCTGGCGACAAGGCCGCAAAATGACGATGGCGCGCTGTGGGTGCCCAGTATCGGTAGCCTGACCACCGCGTCCGAGCCTGGCGAAACCGGAGCACGGTCGCCTGGCCAAGCCAGCGCGTGTCGCCCCAGGGAGCTGCCAGCCATGTCAAAACACCGCATTTTCACGACCAGTTTCGCCTCCGTGTATCCGTTGTACGTCAAGAAGGCCGAGGCCAAGGGCCGCACCAAGGCCGAGGTCGACACCCTCATCGGCTGGCTGACCGGGTATAGCCCCGACCAGTTGCAAGCGCAGATCGCCTGCAAGGCGGACTTTGAAACCTTCTACACCCAGGCACCGAGGCCCAACCCCGCGCGGGTCTTGATCAAGGGCGTCGTGTGCGGCGTTCGGGTCGAGGACATCGAAGACCCGCTGATGCGAGAGCTGCGCTACCTTGACAAGCTGGTTGACGAATTGGCCAAGGGCAAGGCGATGGACAAAATCCTGCGGGGGTAGTGCTTCCGTTTTCGTGGCTTTCTTTCCCCTGTGGCGCCCACTACTGTTGTAAAATACCACACTCGTCGCAATTTTCGACAGGCCCGGCGTTGCCGCGGTCGGGGCTGAAAGGCACAGGGGAGCGCTTTGGCCCCGTGGCACGCTCCTTGCACCGTCTGCCGGCCACGCCCTGCACCTTCGTTGGGGCGCCCTGCCTTTGGAGAACGCCGCCATGCTGCCCGTCCGATTTGCCGTGTTGTTGGGATTGATTGCTACCGCTATGGCGCCCGGTTGCGGCGACAGTGCGTCAACCGCGAAAGAGAACCTGCCCACGAGCTCCGGCGGCGGTTCGGGGGCGGGCGCGGACGCCTCGTCGTCGACCACGGGCGGCTCGGGCGGGTCGGCGCCCCAAGGGGCGGGCGTCGGCGACAAGCAGGGCAGCAACGCCGGTGGCGCCGATGCGGCCAGCAGCCAGGCCGCACCGCCCATGCAAGCCGACGCAGGGATGGCCGCCGGCGACGCTGCATCCAGTCAGGACGCCGCTGTGGCCGCCGACGGGGCCCCCGCCGACGCCAAGGCCAGCACCTGCAACACAACCGAGCCAGTGGTGCTGTACCTGTCGGCCGACGACAGCAACTCGATGGCCAGCGCCAGTGTCGCGCGCGGCCTCATCCTGCAAGGCCAGTACGCCTACAAGCCCGTGCGGGCCTACGAACTGCTCAACTACTACGACTTTGCCTACCCCGCGGCGCTGCCGAATCAGGTGACGCTGAGCGCCCAACTGCGCAAAGAGGCAGAGCCCGCCGGCACCTACCGGTTGCAGGTCGGGGTGCGCGCGGCCGATTTCAGCGAAGCAACCCGCCGGCGCTTCAACGTCGTCTTGACGGTCGATACCTCGTCGTCAATGGGCTGGGGCGGCCAGGGCGACACCGGCATCGATCGGGCCCGCGACGCTTGCCTGGCGTTGGTGGCGGCACTCGACAAGGGCGACCGGTTTTCGCTGGTCACCTGGGGCGGCAAAGTGCAGACGCCGATCGACGGCAAGCTGATGGCGGGCAAGGACAATGGCGAACTGGCAAAGGCGTGCAACGCGCTGCAATCGCAGGGCGACTCGCCGTTGTCCGATGGCTTGCAAGTCGCCTACGCGGTGGCCAAGAAGCACCTGGACAAAGCCGCCATCAACCGCGTCATCCTGGTCAGCGACGGCGGTGCCAATGTCGGCGAGAAAGACGCGGCCTTCATCGCCCAAGCGGCCAAGAACGCCGAGGGCCAGGACGACGGCAGTGGCATCTACCTGATGGGCGCTGGCGTCGGCGACCCCTGGAACTACAACGACAAACTGATGAACACCGTGACCGACGCCGGCAAAGGCGCCTATGTGTTCCTGGATCGCCAGCAAGAAGCCTATGACGTCTTTGGCAAAGGCCTGCTGCGCCACCTGGAAGTGGCGGCCCGCAATGTCCAGGTCCAAGTGACCTTGCCGCCGTCGTTTGCCATCGACAAGTTCTATGGCGAGCAGGTGTCGACCAAGAAGGAAGAAGTCGAGCCCCAGCACCTTGCCGCCAACGACGCCATGGTGTTCCACCAGACCATCCAATCGTGCGACCCGGCCAGCCTGACCGGCAAAGAGGCGATCAAGGTCGTGGCAACGTGGCAAGACGCGCAGACGCTGCAGCTCAAGACCGCGCAGTGGTCGGCCACGCTGGGCGACCTGATCGCCGGCAGCCACAACCTCGTCGACAAAGGCGCAGCGGTGGTGGCGTACCGCGATGTGCTGGTCAAGACCCAGCAGATGCAGGGCGAGGCCGCGGCGGCCGAAATCAAGAAAGTCGCGGAGTCGATCGTCGCCACCAGCAAGGCGCTCGGCGGCGACCTCGATCTGGTTGAGTTGGCCGACCTGCTGCTGGTTTACGGCCAAACGTATGCCAAGGGCCAGGCGCCCGCGTATGCCACGATTGGCTCCGGCGCGACCATTGAAGCGCCCAAATGCACGTGCAACGGCGTCGGCGGCGACTTGGCCGCGATGGCGTGTGCGCTCGACGTCTGCGGCGAAGGCACCCTGCTCAGCCAGGCAGTGAAGTCGCCCACCGATTCGCCGACCGCTGGCGCCTTTGCCGCCGTTGCGCAATTTGGCAATCCCAGCAACCACCTCAAGCCGCACCTGGGCGGCTCGTATGCCTTGCTGGCGACCGGACCCGCCACCGGCACCGCGCACAGCCAGGACCTCGGCGGCAAGTCCATCGCCGATCCGTACGTCGCTGGTCAGCACGGAGTCCACAACGCGGTGCAGTGGCGGTTGCGGCTCAAAGCGCCGGCGGGCGTCAACGGCATCCGCTTTCGGCACGTGTTCTTCAGCGAGGAGTACGACGACTACGTCGGCAGCCAGTTCAACGACAAGTTCTACGCGGTGATTGAAGCAGGCAGTACCAACGGCGGTGTGCCGACCATCATCAACTACACCGATTGCCGCAACCCCCAGACCTACCACGATTTTGTGTGCAGCCCGGGCATGCAGTTCTGCAACCCCAAGGCCCGCTACTGCTACGTGGCCATCAATACCGCGCTTTCCGAGTGTTGCTGGCTCAACGGTTGCCCGAACGGCAAGGCCAAGACCAACATCAGCGGCACCGGCTACGAGTGCGCGCCGTCGCAGAGCGGCGACGGCCAGACCCACGGCTCGTCGACCGGTTGGCTACAGACCGAATGGCCGATCGAGCCCAACGAAGAGTTCTACTTGACCTTCCACGTCCACGATGTCGGCGACGGCGTGTTTGACAGCGAGGTCATCCTCGACGCCCTACAGTTCGTCGGCAAGGTTACGCCGGGGACAGTGCCAGTGTCGCCGAACTTGTAGCCGCGCCGTGCCGCGCCGGCCGTGCGATAGGCCCGTCCGATGGCGATTTGCGCGGGGGACCTTCACCAGCCGACAAACGCATTGACCATCGCCACATGCACCGCGAGGTCAGGCTTGCCGGTCGGCGTGCGCCGCAGCTGGTTGAAGTAGCCGACCTCAACCCGCACCACGCGCGGCACCACATGCACGGCGACCCCGGCGAACAACCGGTTCTGGTCCAGGCCAGTCAACTGACCCCAACTGGTGCGGTTCAAGGCGACAAACACCTCGTCCCACGCGGTCAGGGCCAATCGCTCGTTCAGCGGCTTTGTCACCCGCACGAACTGGCGGAACCGCAGCCCAAGGTCGTCGCCCTTGGCCGGCCGCGCCCGCTGGGCCAGCCGCGCACGCACCTGCACGCGCCGAGCGCCTTCGCGCCCCGGCCGGTCCAGTTGCCCCTGCTGCCCCGCGCGGTGCTCGCCAACCGCGTCGGCACCGGGCGCCGGCCACGCCGGCGTGTACGCATAGCCCAAGGTCGCGGTCAGGCCCGGCGCGAACAGCCAACCCAGGCCCGGTCGCACGATGACCGCTGCCGGCGAGCCCTGGTCGAAGACCCGGTAGTGCACGTCGCTTTGCAGCAGCAGGTTGCCGCTGACCGGCCCCTGCGCGAACAAGCCGGCCCATGCTTGCCGACTGTGCGCCAGACCTTGCCCGCACGCGCTGTGCGGCACCCCGAGCCAGCCGGCGACCGCGACGACAAGCCAAAGACGCACAAGTGCAGAGGTTCTCCTGATCAATTCGCCGCCAGTGCCGCCTTGCGCGCCTTGACCACCAGATCGCCCTCGCGGCCATCCAATTCGGCCAGGTGCGAGAACGCCCAGGTAAACGAGCCGACGCCCATGGTCAGCGAGCGCAGTTCGAGGATCAGGTCGGCGATTTCGGCCAGCGGCACCTGCGCATTGACGATGTCCCAGCCATTCCAGCCGGGCTTGCCGTCGTAGCCCTGGATTTGACCGCCGCGGCGACCCGTGACCATGCGCTGGGCGCGCGCCGTATAGTCGCTCGGTACGCTGATCTCCACCGTCACCACCGGCTCCAGCAGCACCGGCGCGCCGTTCGGTGTGCCCTCGGTCATCGCGATGCGGGTGGCGGCCTTGAAGGCCATGTCGCTCGAGTCCACCGCATGGTAGCTGCCGTTGGTCAAGGTCACGGCGATGTCGACCAGCTCAAAGCCCAACGGACCCTGCTTGAGGAACTCGCGCGCGCCGTTGTCGACCGACGAGAAGTACTGCCGCGGCACCGCGCCGCCGACCACTGTCTCACTAAAGCTGTAGCCCGCGCCGCGCGCCACCGGTTTGATGTCGATGTACACGTCGCCAAAAGCGCCGTGGCCGCCGGTCTGGTGCTTGTAGCGGCCGTGTTGGTTCAAGACCGGCTTGCGCAGCGTCTCCTTGTACGGGATCTGCGCCTTGTCTGCCTTGACCTCGACCCCAAAGCGATTCTTGAGCCGCTCGATGGCGTTGCGCAGGTGGATTTCGCCCTGGCCCCACAAGACCATCTCGTGGGTCTCGGCCGACTGCTCATGATGCAGCGAAGGATCTTCTTCGCACACCTTGAGCAGCGCCGAGCCCAGCTTGACGTCGTCGCCCTGCTTGAAGGTCTTGACCGCAAAGCTGAAGCACGCTTGCAGCGCCGCCGGCCACGCCACCGGCACCACCCGCCCCGGCGCCAGTGCCTGGCCGGTCTGCACTTCGTCCATGCGCCCCAGCGCCACCACTTCGCCCGCGCCGGCCTTGGCCAGCTTCTTTTGCTGCGACCCGAACAAGCGCTGCACGCCGCTGACCCGGTTGGGCCCGAGAAACTGGCCGTCCTGCACCTCGCCGCGCCACACCCGCACGATGCTCTGCTTGCCGATGTGCTGGGCGTGTACCGACTTGAACACCTGCGCCAGGACAGGTTCGCTGGCGATACCCAGCCGGCTTGCGGTCTCGGCGACGCTCGGCGCCTCGTGACGCAACATCTTGAAAAGGCGACGGATGCCGTGGTCCTCCTCAGCGCTGCCGAAAAGAACCGGCACGATGAGGTCGCCTGCAAGGTCGCGGGTCAGATTGGCATAGACTTCGTCGGTCGCCGGCGCGATGTCCTCCAGCAGCTCTTCCATCAGGTGGTCGTCAAAGTCGGCGAGGTGCTCCAGCATTTCGCGCCGCGCGTCGCCCTCTTGCGGCAGCACGGCGTCTGGCATCTTGGCCAACTGGGCGTCTTCGTGCGACTTGTAGCCCCAGGCCCGCTCGCTGACCAGGTCGACGAACCCGGTGATGTTCGCCCCTTCCTTGATCGGCAGTTCGCGCAGCACCAGCGGCCGGTCGCTCACCACTTGCAGGGCGCTCAGCAGGTCGTTGAGCTTGCCGCCCACGCCTTGCTGGTCGCACTTGTTGATGAACACGACGTGCGGCACTTTGCGCTCGTCGAGCAGCTTGAGGATGGGCGCCGCGCACAGGGCCTTGGCGGGCTCCGGTTCCACCACCACCACGGCGATGTCGGCGACTTGCAGCGCATTGAGTCCGTCCTGCTGGAACTCGACCGAGCCCGGGCAGTCCACAAAAGTCCACGACTCACCCAGGTATTCGCACGACGCGATCGTCAGTTCGGTGGACATGCCGCGCGCGCGGGCCTCGGCGCTGGCATCGCCCACGCTGTCGCGGGTCTTGACGCCGCCCTTGCGAGGCAGTGCCCCGGCGTGCAACAGCATCGCTTCAAGCAGACTGGTCTTGCCGGCCAGATACGGACCGACGAGCGCCGCCACACGGGG
>CAXRHS010000436.1:0-2358 GCA_964230235.1 Myxococcota bacterium | reverse complement strand
AGGGTGGTGGGTTCGAACCACCGTAGGCGTACGCCGGCAGATTTACAGTCTGCTCCGATTGACCACTCCGGCAACCCTCCAGGCAATGTTGCTGCATCCACGGTGCGGAGCTGGCGGCGGGACTTGAACCCGCAACCTGCTGATTACAAATCAGCTGCTCTGCCAGTTGAGCTACGCCAGCGCGTCACAGGAAGCTCTGCCACCGCGACCGGGTGGACCTGCCACCGGCCACCGCGATCAGCCTTTGCCACCGGCAACCGCGCGACTGCAATTGCATGGCGCGCCAGCAAGCCAGGAGCGTGTGCCGATTTTTTCCTGCAATCCTGCGCGATTGGCAAGTCTTGCGCTGGTCGAATCCGGGGCTCCGCGCGCAGCGGGCCGGTTCGGGGCGGCGGATTTTACAGTAAGGCGCGTCGGCGGTCAACGCGAATCGACCGATCCTCGCGCACCGCGCCGACCAGCCTGCGCGCGGGCCAGGTGCAACGCCAGGGTCGCGAACGCGGAAACGTTGAGCGACTGCATGTCGGAACTACCGGATAGTCGAACGATTTCATCGCAACGGCGCCGCACCAGTGGGCGCAGACCGCCGCCCTCTGAACCGAGCACGAGCGCTGTGATCGACGCAAACGCATAGTCGGCCAATTCGACGCTGGAGGGCTCCAACCCGGTGCCCACGACGAACACGCCGCGCTGCTGCAAAATCTCCAAGGTTCGCGCCAAATTGACCACACGAACCACTGGTACGGTCGCCGTCGCCCCGCGCGAGATCCGCTCGACAACCGGGGTCACCCCTGCCGCGCGATCCTGTGGAATGATCACAGCCTGAACGCCAAAGAACGCCGCGGACCTCAAGATGGCCCCCAGGTTGCGCGGGTCCGTGATCGAATCGAGCACAAGGTAGATCGCGCCCGCCGGGCAACCGGCAGGCGGGGCCACAACATCGAGATCTGCATAGGGAAACTCGGTAACTTGCACCGCCACGCCCTGCGGATTGCCGGGATCCTCAAATGCCGGTGGGTCGCGGCGGGCCACCGCGATGCGCGCGACTTGCGCGGCTGCCTGCACTTGCGCTTCGACGCGCGGATCGCTGGACCACAGCAGAACCTGCACCACTCGGCGCGGCGCGCGTTCCAATAGGGCCAGCACGGCGTGAATCCCGGTCACCCAGTCTTGCGGTGGCGCGCCGCCTTCGGGGCGGTGGCCGCGATCGCGGGCGTCGAAACCCGACAGCCGCGGGCCAGCTCGCGTGCGGTCGCGCGGAGCAAACGAGGGCCGCGATGCACGATCGTCGCGCGGGTTGCCGGGGGGCGTGCGGCCGGCGTCCGCGGCCGTTGTCCGGGGTCGGTTGGTTGGACCGCCAGGTCGGTCTGCTGCGGGATCGCGGGGGCGATCGTCGCGGTTACTGGCGCGACCGGGCCGTTGCGCGGGGCGGTCAAATCGGCTCGGTCGACGGTCATCAGGCGGTTGCGGCATCGGCGCCTCCCAGGTTGTCGCGGTCCGCACGGTCAATCTCGGCCAGCAGTTCCAGCGCGGCCGCGCGCGGATCTGGCGCAGCGACGACGGGTCGGCCAACCACCAGAAGACTGGCGCCAGCCGCGATGGCTTGCGCGGGCGACAGGGTCCGCCGCTGGTCATCGCCGTCGGTTGTCAGCGGTCCGCGAATGCCAGGCGTGACCCGCAGGAATTCGGCCGGCAATTGGCGGACAATTTGCAGTTCGCGCGGCGAAAGCACTGCACCTTGTAGCCCGCACGCGTTGGCGAGCGCGCACCGCCGCGCAACCACCTCGGCCAGCGGTTCGCACAGCCCGTCGACCTCCAGGTCGGCCTGCTCCAAGCTTGTCAGGACCGAGACGGCGACCAGTCGGGTTCGCCCCCGACCGGCTTCGGCGGCCGCCCGCAACATCGCCGCCCCGCCCGCTGCGTGTACGGTCAGCAGGGCGACGTCCAAGCGCTGCACGGCGCGCACCGCCAGCCCGACCTGGTGCGGAATGTCGTGCAGTTTCAAGTCCAGGAACACCGGCAGGCCCGCCTGATGCAGGTGATGGACCACTGCGGGTCCCACGGCGCAAAACAGCGACAGTCCGACCTTGGCCAGCACCGGCAGGCCCGCGAGCGCGTCGATGATCGGCTCCAGCGGTTCCAGGCTCGGGGCGTCGAGCGCCACCGCCAACCGCGGCAGTGGCTCCGTTTTCATGCGCCCAGGTCCGTCAGCGTCAGGCGTCCGCCGGTCCGGGCGGCGGCGACGGCTGCGGCGATGCGCCCGACCAGACCGTCGACGGCCAGTTCCGTGCGCGCGCCCGCATGGCGCAGCTTGACCTCGACGATGCCGTCTTCGACAAATTTCGAGAAGGTGCGGCT
>CAXRHS010000435.1:0-6042 GCA_964230235.1 Myxococcota bacterium | reverse complement strand
GTTGCGCGGCGGGTTGCTGTGCATCGCGGTCGATAGCGCGGCTCTGCATGGCATTTCCGGCGGCAAATTGCTGGTCACCGCCGGCGCCTTGAACCTGGCGCTGCCTGGCCTTGCACAACTGGCGCCCGCTGGGGCACCCATCCGCATTACCGTGCGGCCCAATGCCCGCCCTGAGAGCGCCCCTTACGTGCAGTTGCAGCAGGAAGCCACGGCGACTGCGCTCACCCTGCGCATGCGGCATCTTGGCATCGCGGTTGAGGCGTTTGCGCACGGCCGCTGGCTGACCGTGGTGGAACTGCAGGCGGACGCCGACCTCGCGGCCGCGATCCAGGTGGTCGGGTCGCAGATTTCTTTGCAAATCCGAGATCTTGCGCTGCCAAAGGTCGAGGTGCTGGGCGACCCGATCGCGCCGGGTGCGAACTGGGCCGAACTGGCCCCGGCCGTCGCGCAGATCGCGGTGTCGCTGCTTTTCGCGCAGCCGCTGACCTTTGAGGTGGATGTGCAGGCGATGCTGGACCAGTTTCTGAAGCTACCGATTGCCGCTGAGCTCCTGTCTATTCAAGCGGTTGGCGCTCAGCCGCACTGGTTGATGCTGGCCATCGGCTTGCACCAGGCGGGGGGCAAGCCATGACCGCTCGGTGGTTGGCGATGGCCGCTGTCTGCCTGGCAGCGGCGGCGGCCTGCGATCAGGCTGAGCCGGTGACGCATTTGCAGTGCGCCACCCATTCGCAGTGCCCAGGCGGCTGGCACTGCGCGCCGCAAGGCATCTGCCGCGCCGACCAGCCGTGCACCACCGACGATGGGTGTTGCCTTGGCGAACGCTGCCAGGCGGGCCACTGCCGGCCACGGCAGGCCTGCTCGCCGACCGCGGGTTGCCTCGATCCAGACGACGTCTGCCTGCACGGCCTGTGCGCAGCGCGACCCTGTGGCGGGCCGACGGACGCGCCGTGCGGCAAGGGCCGCGCGTGCTTGTGGGGCCACTGCTTTGCCGGTACGCCGTGCGGGGGCCATTGCCCCAGCGGGCAGGCGTGCGCCGCGCTACTTGACCGCTGTGTGGTGGTGCCTTCGGCAAGCTGTGCCAGCGGCGAACTGGCGACGGTGGCCAACGAAATCGCCCGCATGCCTGAAGGCTGCGCCGCCCACCCGGCTCAAGTTGCGTGCCGCAGGTTGCCGGCCCTGCCCGCCGGCGATCGCGGCCTGCCCGGGCGGTTGGTGGCGCTGCCCGGCGAACTGGTGCATATCAGTTACGACCGCACCTATGGCGATGTGGTGGTCGCGCGCCACTTCGCCTCGCCCCCCTTCGGGCACAAGTCTTTGCGCGCCGTAGCCGGCCTGCCATCCGATGCCAAAGTCGTCGGCGATCCCGCGGGTCCGCGCCAAGGAATCGCTGACCCTGGACCCGATTTTGGCCGGCGGTTGGCGGCAGCGATGCGGAAAGGCGGGCCGATTGACCTCGCCTTTCGCGACGATTCGGGCGACGGCGTGCGGTTTGCTCAACTCGGTGGCCCCGATGCGGCCGTCGCCAGCCACACGATTGCCGCAGGCAGTGGTCTGGGCGAGTCGCTGGCACTGACGCACCTGTCCGGCGGCGAACCGGTCGTGCTTGCCTTCAGTCCCGAGGCTGCGGTGCCGGCGTCGTTGCGAGCCGCAAAACTATTCGTTTTTACGGCGAAATCGCCAACGCCGACCGCCGTTGGAGACTGGACCGCGACAGAACTCGATCAGGAGTCGGTCCAGCCGGCACCTGCACCGTGCGGCGCCAATTGCCCGACGGGCCAGGTCTGCGCCGCGGTCGGCGCCAAGGGTGCGCCGGCCTGCGCCGTGGTGAGCACCGGCTGCAAGGGTTGCTTGCCGGGCCAGGTGTGCGTGCAGAGCGCGTGCGCGCAGCAACTGGTGGGCGCAGCGCCGCTCGATCGCGGTCCGACCGGTCGCGGTACGTCGTTGGACCTTCGTGTGATGGCCAACGGCAATCTGGCGGCGGTGGCCTACAGCGCCCACAGCGGCGACCTGGCCGTGTACCGTCGCATCGCGAGCAACTGGCAAAAAGAGCTGGTGCCTCGCAACGCCGTGCCCGGGTCTCCGAAAGACTTCGGGCGGTTTGCGCGCATCGTCCCGGGCGATGGCGATGCGGTGTGGATTGCGTGCGAAGACGGCGACCGCGGCCGCCTGCTGCTTTTGCGGTCAACGGACAAGGGCTGGGTCGGCGACGTGCTCGACGACGGTGCCCGGCCGGACGGTTTGCACCGGGTAGGCGCCGACATCGCGGCCGCGCGCCACCCGTTTGGCGGTGTGCTGATCGCGCACCAGGATACGCGCCGCGCTGACCTGCTGTTGCAGCGGGTACCCAAGCCCGCGGTGGTCGGCGGTCGCGCGGTCGCAGAGACCACCGACACCGCGGGATTCTCACCCGATCTGGTGCAGCTGGGCAGCAAGGCCTGGGTGTTGAGCTCAGCGACCCTGCGCCTGGCCAGCGACGGCCGTCTGCAAACAGCCGTGTTGTTCCGCGATCTTGTCTGGAACGGCGATTGACGGTATCCTCGTTGCCCCAAATTGCATTCCACTGATGGAATAGAATATGACGCAACCCGACCCACAGGCGCACGCGCCGACCCTGCCCGACTCTGCCCCGCCTGTGCCTGCGGTGACCGTTCCGGGCGGCTTGATGGACCTGTCAGCCGCCTTTGAGGATGCACTTGCGGCCATCGAAAAGCGTGAACCAAAGGTTGAAGGACGGCCGCCGTCCGGTCCTCAAGCGTTGCCTGCGGACGGTGCCGGTGCCGACGCAGCGCCTGCCGTAACCCCTGAGCGTCCGAATTCGGCTGCCCTGACTGCGCAGCTGGTCATCGCGCACAACGAGTTGGAGCGGGCGCGCATCGAGATCGAGGACCTTCGGCGGTCGCTCAGTCGCGCTAGCAGCGACGTTGCCCATGGTCAGGCCGACCTGGCCAGTCTGCGGCGGATGATCGCCCGCAACGAGCAGGACCTGCCGCAGCAAACGGCGCGCAAACTGCTAGAGGGTCTGCTTCCAGCGCTGGACCACCTGACCACGGTGTCAGAATACCTGATGTTGCATGAGCCGCTGACCGACCACGGTCGGCAGGCCGTCGAGATGCTCAATGCCGAGTGGCGGCGGGCGCTGCAGCGCATCCAATTGGAGCCGTTCGACGCCCTGGGCATGCCCTTCGATCCGCAGCGCCATGAGATCATTGCGCGTGTTGCCGATGCGATGCACCCCGATGGCATCGTGTTGCGCCAGGCGGCCCGCGGCTACCTGCATGCGGGGCGGCTCTTGCGCTCGGCTCAGGTCGTGGTCAGCGCAGGTGGCATCGCGATTCGCCAACCCAACGAAGCAGACCTCTAGGCATTGGCGCGCCTACTGCAGACGCTCGTTGGCGCGATTGGCCAATTCGATGATCTGATCGGCGTTGCAGACCTTGGTTGAGCAGGACAGCGCGGCGACCAGCGGCCTGCGCACATTGGCGAACACCAGCGTCACCACACCATTGAAGTAGGCTCGGAATCCCTGCTCCGCGACCTTGTTGGTCGGCGCCACGTTGCTGTACGTGTTGCGCATGGTGTTGAAGCGGGTTCGGCTCTCCGCCAGGTTGGCGTCGCGCCACACCTGCAACGATATGCCAAAACCATCGCCCTTTTCCGGCGCGAAGTAGATGGCGTTGTAAGTCGGCGAGGGCGCGGTACCCGGCAAGTCGCTGCGGCGCAGCTTGGCCTTGGTTCCCAACACGCGCTCCAAATCGGCCGCACTCAAGTACCCGGTGATGTCCAGAGCCGGTTCGCTCGGCTCGCGGCCCATGGGCGCTGGATCGGGTGGTGGCGCCGCAACGGGTTCCGGCATGCGCGGCGCCGGTTCGGGCACCGGCTGGGGACGGTCCGGCGGCGCGGGTGCAGCCGCTGCCGGGTCGGCGCCCCCCAGCGGATTGGGTCCCACGCGCGGCGGGCGGCCGGCAGGATTGGCCGCAAATTCACCCGGGGCTGGCGCGCCAGGTGGCGCTGCTGGCGGCATCGGCACCGGCTCGGGCGCGGGGAGGCCGCCGGGTGCAGGCGCGGCTACGGGTTCGGCGGCAACGGCGGGCGACGCGGCGGCCGCTACCGGCAAGGGGGCAGCGGCAGGAGCAGGTTCCGTGCCAGGCGGCGGCGGTCGAGTTCCGATCTCTGGCGCGGCGGCGGCGGTCGCGGCTGCACCGGCCCCCGCGACCGGCGGCGGGTGTTTGGGCTTGCGCTTGACCACTGGCGGCTTGCTGCCGGTGGAGACCGGCTCCACACCGGGGCCTTCCTTCTTCTTGCAGCCGACTGCGGTCAGCGCAAGGGCCGCCAAAGTGACGAGCGCCACGGCAAACGCAACCGCGCGGATGTGGCCAAACGGCTGACCAGAGGGGGACAATTGCATCATCAACCTTGGAAACGACGGGAGGGCCACGCCCGGCAACCGATGGGTGCGCCGCCTGATCGCACGGCCGCGGGCCCGGGACCGGCAGTCTAGTCGAAAACCGCGGAACCGGCCAACCGCCGCCGGTTCGCGCTGCAACGCCAGCCGGCCGGCGCAGATTCCCGAATGGGCCGCCCGACCGACACTTTGCGCCAGGTGACCCAGGGCCGTTTGCGTTGGCGGCCGCGAGCCGGAAGCGTCACCTGCTGGTCGCCGAAGGCAGGACGCTGCGCAAGTTGAGTGAGCACGCCACCAGATCTGGTCGCGCTTGCGCGCAGGTTGGCGCTTGACGCCCCCGACGATGCCGGTCATCCTATTGCGCCGCGCTGCGGCCCGCCTTTGCGGTGGGCCCGGTGCCGCCACAAGGGCCCATAGCTCAACGGTCAGAGCGGCCGGCTCATAACCGGCTGGTTCCTGGTTCGAATCCAGGTGGGCCCACCAGGGCCATCTGGCCGACGGGGCCCGATCGAGGACAACCATGCAAGCCAATCCGGCGACCGCGACCAGTCCGCAGGAGATCATCAACGTCCTGCGCAAGCTGCAAGCGCTGGACGATGAGACCCGCGAGATCCGCAACCGCCGCGCCGAGCGCCTTGAGCACCTGGAGCGCCTGCGCAAGGTCATCGCCCACATGCAGCGCGAGATCGACGACAAGCGCGGCAAACTGACCGAAGCAGAGACCTGGCACAAGACCAAGTCGGCCGAACTGGAAGCCGACAAGGACCGCTTGACCAAGTCCAAGTCCAAGCTCAGCGGCGTCACGCGTTCGCGCGAGTACGTCGCGGTCAACAAAGAACTCGACATCATCCGCAAGAACATTTCGACCAAGGAAGACGAAGTTGCCAAGCTGGTCGTGGCCATCGACGAGTTTCGCGCCGCGATCGCCAAGGAAGAAGAGAAGTTCCGCGACTGGCGCGCGGAGGCCGATCAGGCAGAACGCGACAATCAGGCCAGTCTGGACAGCATGGATGCCAAGATCGGCGAAGTGGAGCAGCGCCGCAAGGTCATCGCCGCCCAGGTCGAGCGGTCGATCGTGTTGCGCTACCACAAGATCGCCGAAGCCCGCCAAGGCCGCGGCGTGGTCGAGATGCAGAACGACACCTGCACCGGCTGCAACATGGCCCTGCAGCCGCGTTTTGCCGAGATGGTCCTGCGCGCGACCAGCCTGGTCCAGTGCCCGCACTGCAGTCGCTATTTGTACGGCGACCCGGACAACGCGGTGACTGCATAGGGCGGTTCCGGCGACGACTCGACTTCGTGTGCGGCCATTGCTTGCCCGGCGGAAGGCAAGCTAGCGACTTGGCAGGTCGACTCGTCGCTCTGCTGCGCGCTCGTTGCGATTTGCTGGTTTTCCAAGACAGGCCCGCGACCCGCACACGGCTATCCGGTAGCTCCGTTTCGCCAGGATCGAACCGAAAGCGCCGACGGCACGCGCAACCGCACAGCGCGGACGCGCCGCGATCACGCCTTTGGCGTCGGCTTGCGCGACCCTTCTGCGCGCAGTCCGACTGTGGCCAGGGCGTCCGCGTACTCGTTCCATCGGCTGCCGTCGTGGCCGCGCAGCCAGGTGATGGAAACGTTGGGACGGTCGTTGACGG
>CAXRHS010000434.1:0-2288 GCA_964230235.1 Myxococcota bacterium | reverse complement strand
TTGGCGATGGTGAAGTGACGCTTTTGGATCTGACCGCTGCGTTTGCTGTTTTCGTCCGCGGCGGCGTCTGGCGGGCCCCGCTGCTGTGGTCCGCCATCGACGACCGCGCCGCCGGCAGCCTGCCGGCCCCGCGCGCGGCCGATCGACGCGTGTATTCGGCCGAGGTCGCCTGGCAAGTTGCCGACGTGCTGAGCGACCCCGAAGCACGGGCGATCGCTTTTGGCCGCGGCGGCGCACTGGAACTGCCGTTCTGGGCGCTGGCCAAGACCGGCACTTCCAAGGGTTTTCGCGACAACTGGGCCTTTGGCGCGACACAGCAATACAGCGTGGGCGTATGGGTCGGCAACTTTGACGGCCGGCCGATGCGCGATGTTTCTGGGGCGACTGGCGCGGCGCCGATCCTGCGCGACGCGCTTTTGCGCCTGCACGCCGACTTGCCGTCCCCGCCCCCAGACCGGCCGGCGGAACTGCGATCGGCGCAGGTCTGCGCGCTGTCCGGCATGGCCGCGACCTTCGCTTGCGGTCCTGGCGTCCAAGAGTGGCTGCGCGTGGACCAGACGCCAGCGCCGTGCGACTGGCATCGCCACCACCACGGCAAGACCGTGGTCGTCGCGCCGGCCGAATACCGCGCCTGGGCGGCCGATGTACCCAGGTTCGCAGCGGATACCCCCGCCACGGCCAGCGCGCCCGCAACCGCAGCGTCAGGCCCAACGCTCGCCATCACCTCGCCCATCGACGGCGCGCGGATGGTGGTGGACCCGGCCATGAACCGCGCGGTGCAGCAACTGGGCTTGCGGGCGCGTACGCTGGACCGAAGCTGGCGCCTGCGCTGGTCGGTAAACGGTCAGGTCGTCGCGGAGGCTGCCGCCGCCGACCAGCCGGTGCTGTGGCCTTTGGTGGCAGGCGCACACACCGCACAGGTCGAGGCCCTCGACTTGACGGGGCAATTGGTCGCCAGGGCCAGTGTGCGGTTTGTGGTTTTAGAACCGCGCCGCCTTTCCCGGTTGGGCGACGGCACACCAGACTCGGCGCGGGGTTCTATGCTGCAGCGGTGAAACGCTGGCCAGCCACCGGCGAGCGCCCAAACGCCGCGTCGTGGCCATACTGCTGCAGCAACGCCATCCTTGCCGCCGTCATCCCCGGCAAGGCTTCGACCAGCGCCCACTCGGCTGGCGCGGTGGTGTGCGACATCAAGGTGTTGTCGGTGCAGATGCAGGCGCGAATGCCGGCGTCGAGCCATTGCGGCAACGGGTGATCGGCGGGGCCGGCGATGGCCCCCACGTGCACGTTCGAAGTCAAGTTGACCTCGATGGTCACCCCGCGGGACGCCACCAGCGCGGCGACTTCGGGATCGTGCAAGACCGTGCAACCGTGCCCGATGCGCTCGGCGCCCAGCTGCACTACTGCAATGCGGATTTCGGCGGGAGCCCGGCCCTCGCCGGCGTGCACCGTGCGGCCAAGTCCAAGCCGGCCGGCCGCCTGGAACACGTCCGCATAATCCGCCAGGCGGTAGCGGTGCCCGGGCGCCGGCGCGCCGGCCAGATCCAAGCCGACCACACCCGGCCGGGTCTCGGCGACCCGAACAAGCTCACCCAGCAATTCCGGTGGTTCGCCGTACAGGCCGCACAGCACCAGCCCTGCGCGACCCGCTATGCCTTGCAGGGCTGCGTCAACGATCGCCGCCATCGGTGCGCCGCCGTGCAGTTGCGGGGCAAAACGGATTTCGAGCGTGGTCACGCCCTCACCAGCGGCGTCTTCGCAAATCTCAGCGGCGACCCGATGCACCGCGTCCGGCGACTGCAGCACCGCCAGCGTGGTGCGAAAGCAGTCGAGCGCGGCCTGCAGCCCCATGCCGCGGTAAAAGCCAAAGGGCTCCGGCACGCCGACGCCGGCAACGGCCGCCAGCTCGCGCAGGGTTGCACGCCGCAGCGATCCGTCAAGGTGGCGGTGCAGGTCCGACAGGCCCGGCCCGACCGCGCGGTTTGTCATTTGGACCCGCGCAAAAACAAGTCGATCCACCTGGCCGCGGAGCGCAGCGGCGAGTCGGCTTGCAAAGACGCGAGCTTGCGACGCACTGCGCATGCGGCGGGCCGGCGCGGAGACCCGCGTAGATCTTTCACGGGACGCTAGTCGATTTCCAGGCCCGAGAACCGCCCGCTGCCACCCGCTGCGGGGGTCGCGGGCGCGGGCGCTGGACTGCCGCGCGCCACGCCCGGCCTCTGCTGCTGGGGCGGATCCGGGGTGCGCTTCGGCGCCGGCTGGCGCGGGGCGTTGGCGCTTGAGCCGGT
>CAXRHS010000433.1:0-2012 GCA_964230235.1 Myxococcota bacterium | reverse complement strand
AACGGTTGCGATCGGGGCGAGTAAGCGACATGCGGGGCTCCGGCCAGCGGGCGCCAAGGGCGCGAAAAGGGGCCGAAGGGTAGCCTCTGGACTGGCAGGGCGCAAGAAGGTTTTTGGCGGTCTAGCGGGCGGTCCGGCGTGCGCTACAAACACCCGCCCAAACTGTCCGGCGCGGTCTTGGGCGGGTTGCCCTGGCTCAGCGCCTGACACGCCGTTCCCGCGCCGCACTTAGGCAACCCGGTGGCCGTGTTGCACTTTTGCGCGCAGGTCTTCTTGCCAGACTGGTCGTTGACGCAGACCGTCGCGCTCGAGCAGTCGTCGCTGGACTGGCACACCGCGCCAGGACCGCCAGCGCCGGCCTTGATGCAGGCCTTGCCGGTGTTGAAGGTGATGCAGGCAAGGCCGGTCGCGCAGCCGACATTGGTCACCAGGTTGCAGGTGGCGCCGCCCTGGCACACGCCGAGGTTGCCGCCGATCGGCGTCCCGTTGGACGACAGTTCGGCGCAGACAGCCGGGGCCGTGCAGGTGTAACCAGCGGTGGCCCCGGCGGTGTCGCAGACCTTGCCGCATACGCCAGCGATGCACAAAAGCCCGATCGCACAGTCTGCCAAAGCGCCACACGGCTTGCCGACCGCGATGCTGCCGGGCGCCGCGCAAATCGGCGGCTTGCCGGGCTGCGGGTAACAGTGTTGACCGGCGGGGCAGCCCAAGTTGGTGATGACGTTGCATTGGCCGGGGCACACGCCGCAGTCGGTGGGGCACTTCTGGCAGTCTTCGGTCGCCTTGTCGCACAGCTTGTCGCCGCATTTGGGCGTGCACGGGCAGTCTTTGGGGCAGCTGCTGCACGACTCGCCCGCCTCGCACACGGTGTTGCCGCAGATGGCCGGGCAATTGCCGCAGTCGTCGGGGCAGGTCTGACAGTTCTCGGTGGCCTTGTCGCACGCCTTGTCGCCGCACTGGGGCGCACAGGTGCAGTCGGCCGGGCACGACGCGCAGGTTTCGGGGTCTTCGCACTTGGCGTCGCCACAGCTGGGCGCGCACGGGCCGCAGTCTTGCGGACAATCGCCGCAGCTCTCGGGATCCTGGCACGAGCCGTCGCCGCAGATGGGTTCGCTGACTTCGGGCTTGGTGTCGGCTTTGGCGTCCGCAGTATCCGCTTTGGCGTCTACGACGTCGGTCTTGGCGTCCGCGGTCTCGGCCTTGGCGTCGGCGTCGCTTTTGCTGTCCAGGATCGCCGCAGCGTCGCTGCTGCCGCTGGCGTCCAGGTCGACCACGTCCGTTGTGTCCTGGCCGCCTTGCGACGCCGTGTCACCAGCGCCCGTGTCGGCTGGCGTCGTGAACGGCCCGCCACTGTCCGCGGCTGCGTCTGCGCCGCCACCCGCCGAACTGTCGCTGACGAAAACCGGCGCTGGACCGCCGACGCGGCTGCTGCCGCCGCCTGAGCCGCCGGCCGATCCGGCTGAATTGACGCAGGCGACGCTTGCCAGGGCGACCAGGGTGGCAAAAAGGTGAATGAGGACTGGCCAAGGCCGCAACATGGGCGTACCGTAGCGATCTTCGGGTCAGGCGGCAACCCTTTGGAGGTCTGACGGGCATGGCGCATGCGTGGGTAGTCACCGATATCGGCTATGGCGATGCCGGTAAGGGGGCGCTCGTCGACCAGCTCGCGGCCCGCTTTGACTGCCAGCTGGTCGTGCGAGTGCACGGCGGCGCGCAAGCCGGCCACAACGTGGTGACCCCTGACGGGCGTCAACACACCTTTTCGCAGTTTGGCGCGGCCAGCTTCTTGCCGGGCCGGCGGACCCTGCACGCGGCTGGCATGATCGTTGCGCCGCTGGCGTTGCAGGGTGAGGCCGACCACTTGCACGGCTTGGGGGTGGTGGACCCGCAGGCCAGACTGCACATCGACGGCCGCTGTCGGGTCACCACGCCGCTGCACCAGGCTGCCAACCGGTTGCGCGAGACCGCGCGCGGCGCCGGCCGCCACGGCTCGTGCGGCATCGGCGTCGGCG
>CAXRHS010000432.1:0-2628 GCA_964230235.1 Myxococcota bacterium | reverse complement strand
ACCTACACCGGCAGCGAGCGCTTCATGCGCGCGGCGATGCTATGGAATGGCGAAGTGGTGGCCGAGCGCGTGCTGCGCAAGTCGCGGCCGCTGACCATCGGCGAAGACCCGGCCAACGACCTGCTGGTGGCCTTTCGCGGCCTGGCCGCGCACGTGCTGGCGGCGCCAATCGGTCCGGCGGTGTGGCGGATCGAAGCGCCCGACGGCTCCTGCGGCCGTGCACAGCTCAATGGCAGCGCGCAACCCATCGAGCCGGGCTGGCCGCGGGTGCTGACCGATGGCGACCACTGCGAGTTCGACCTCGACAACGGCACGGTCCTGCGCCTGGATTTCGCCGCGCCGCACGCGGGAGCCCTGCAACCGCAAGCGCAGCGCCGCGACGCCGCCATGCTGGCGTCGTTTGTGGCAGTGGCGACCTTGACGCTGGTGTTGTTGGTGGTCGGAGCCAGTGCGCCGCGGCAACACGACAGCGACGCGGACCGCGAGATGCTGGCCAACAAGAACCGCGGGCTCATCGAGGTCAACGTCGAGTTGCCGCAGGCGCCGCCTGAGCCGACGCCGCCGACGCCCGCGCCCAGCGACACGGATACCAGCAGGCGCGCGAGCGGCGAGGACGGCAAGGTTGGCGACCCCAAGGAGGATCCGCGCAAAGCATCGAAGATCCCCCGCCGCGACGGGCCGGTGGCGGAGCGCGTCAACGTCCGCGAGATCGGCGTGGCCAAGGCTCTGGCCGCCCCGCAGGGCGCCCTCGGCACCATCCTGGCGGGCAACGACCTGGCCATCCACAGCAAGTGGAATGTGGCGATGGCGGGCGAAGGCGACGTATTTGACCCAGGTCACGGCACCGGCATGGGCATCAAGTACACGGGTGGTGGCGGCGGCGGCAACGAGCGGGGTGTGCTGGTCGGTCAAACCGACCTGCCGGGCCTGGACGGAACCGGGCGCGAGGCCAAGGTGGCAATCGCCAAAAAGCCAAGGCGGCCGCTGGTGCCTCCGGTGCTGGGGACGTCTGGCCAGGCCACAGGCTTTTGCGACAAAGGCGACATCCGCAAGAACGTGATGCAGCGCGCCGCCCAGTTTCGCGCGTGCTACGAGTCGCAGTTGCTGGCGTCGCCCGACCTCGCTGGCAAGGTGCAGGTGCAGTGGACCATCGGCGGCGACGGCAAGGTCAGCAACGAGCGGGCCCTCAGCGACACGCTGGGCAACTCGGCCGTGACCGACTGCGTGCTGCGGGTGATGCGGCGCATCTCGTTTGTGCCGCCTGAGTCGGGGGTGTGCGTGGTGGCGTGGCCGTTGGTGTTTACGGCGAACTGAGCCACACTGGGCGTCACGGCGTTGCCGGAAGGGCCCGCAATCATCTACTCGAGTTTGGACGTTGGCCCGTTGCTTGCCCGGTGGGTCGCAGGCTCGCGACTTTGCAAGCCTACTCGCCGGTCCGCTCCGCGCTTGTGTCGATCGACTTGTTTCTACACGGGCGTTTACAGCGTGTACGGACCCCTACGGCTTTGCGCCAGCGGCAATCCAGTCGTGGACCAGCTTGGCGTCCGCATCGTTGACCCCGCCACCGTCGCCGGGGGGCATCTTGCCTTCGCAAGTGGCTACGCCGAGTGCGATTTTGGTCCACAGCAAGCTGCCGGCCGGTTGGCCCGCGACGACCACCGCCTTGCCCTGGCAAGCCTTGCTGCTCGGCTGCCACGCCATGACCTTGGTGTGCGCGCCGACCGGGCTGTTGCCTAGCAAGACGCCGTGACAATACGCCGAGTTGCAGCCGTATTTCTTGAAGACACCTTCGTAGACCGCCGCAAAAGTCGGCGCCCCACCGGCGCTGTCGGTGCCGACATCGGTCTTGCTGGTATCGGCCTTGGTGTCGGCGAGCACGATGTCGGGCTTGGCGGCGGTGTCGACACTGGTGTCCGCGGGCTCGGGGCTGTCTTCGATCAGGCCATCGGCCGGCGGATCGCCGTCGGCTGCAGACGTGTTGGCGTCCGCGGCTGCATCGCCGTTGGGTTCGACGTCCGTTTGGGTGCCGGCGGCGCCATCGACTGGTCCGTCCGCGCTGGCCGCGGTGTCTACCTTTGCAACTGCGTCTGCCTTGGCGGCATCGATGGCCGCCGAGGCATCGGCGCCCGGCGTGCCGAAATTGGTGGCGGCACCACCAGCATCCGCCGCGCTGTTCGCCGGCGTGGTTGCCACACAACTAACCGTGGCAGCCGCTGCACCGAACGCAATGGCGACCACCCGGAGAGAGATTGCAGATTTCATGGGCATGCGCTGAAAAAGTGGAGCGCCGGCGGTGAGTAGCCGGCGCGGTTGACCATGCTGCGGTGCGGGGCTCGCGAAGTCAAATTCGCTAGCGGCGAGGGGTGTGGTCGGGTTTGGATGGCGGTCGCGGGGCACGGGCAAGGCCCAGAGGCGCGGCAGGAGCGCGGCAGGAGCGATGCAACTGCCAAGTCTGGTCGGGCAGGTCGCTCGTCCGCTCCCCGGGCGGTTTGGGCCCGTAAAAAATCTACTCGATTTTCTACGTTGGCCCACTGCTTGCTTGGTGGGTCGCAAGCTCGCGACTTTGCAAGTCGACTCGCCGCTCCGCTCCGCGCACGTGTCGATTGACTTGTTCTTTTACAGGCCCTT
>CAXRHS010000431.1:0-3763 GCA_964230235.1 Myxococcota bacterium | reverse complement strand
TTGGCGATGGTTGGGGTCAGTGTCCGTTCTGCGCTCGGTTGCCAGCCAGCCGCGCGGCCTGTTGCCGCCCTTTCAGGGACTGCGTCTGCGCCGCGCAGCCAACATTGACGCCCCGCCGTCGCCCTCGTAGGGTATCGCCGGCCGCGGGACCCCGTCGCGGCCGCCGCGGTGCCGTACAGTCCTTTTGACCGGCGCCGGGAGGTGGCATGTCGCGCATCGCGCTGGTGACCGGCGCCCCCGGGTGGCTGGGCAGCCGGCTGGTCGAAGCCTTGTTGGGTCGCGTCGATGACGCGGCGGTGGGCGACCGCTGGGACCGCGTGCGCGCCCTGGTGGTGCCGGGCAGCGATCCGGGTCGGTTGGCCGCCATGGACCCGCGCCTTGAGCTGGTTCCGGGCGATCTGCGCCGACCCGAGACCTTGCGCGCGTTCACGCAAGGGGCCCAGGACGCGGTGGTGTTCCACTGCGCCGGATTGATTCACCCCAAGCGCATCCAAGAACTGTACGACCTGAACCACCTGGGCACCGAGAACATGCTGGCCGCGGCGGCGCAAGCCCGGGTCCGCCGGTTCGTGTACGTCTCGTCCAACTCCGTCGCCGGCATGAACAGCCGCCGCGACGTCTTGTTTGACGAGCAGTCTGTGGATCGACCGTACATGCACTACGGGCGCAGCAAGCTGCTGGCCGAGGCCGCCGTGCGCGCCGCCGCGTTCGCGGGCAGCTTGGAGACGGTGGTGGTGCGACCGCCGTGGTACTACGGCCCGTTCCAGCCGGCGCGGCAGACGACGTTTTTCACGAT
This sequence comes from Myxococcota bacterium, assembly GCA_964230235.1. Taxonomy (GTDB): domain Bacteria; phylum Myxococcota_A; class UBA9042; order UBA9042; family UBA9042; genus SXRM01. The sequence goes on along the minus strand of CAXRHS010000431.1, from coordinate 2,967 downwards.
GATCCGCACCGGCAAGGCACCGATCATCAGCGGCGGCAACAACTTGCGCTCGATGGCCTACCTGGACAACCTGTGCCAGGGGCTGCTGTTGTGCGCGGATCGGCCACAGGCGCGCAACCGCACCTACTGGATCGCCGACCGGCGGCCCTACCCGATGCACGAAATCGTCGACACGGTCGAGCGGTTGCTGCGCGACGAGTTCGGCATCCGCTGCCACGGCGGTCGGCTGCGCCTGCCTGCGGTGGCAACCCAAGTCGCGTACTGGGCAGACCGCACGCTGCAAACCGCCGGCCTGTACCACCAAAAAGTGCACGTGCTGTCCGAGATGGACAAGGACATTGCCTGCTCGATTGCGCGGGCTGAGGCCGAGTTGGGCTATGCGCCGCAGGTTGAGCTGCAAGAGGGCATGCGCCGCAGTTTGCGTTGGCTGCGCGACTCGGGCTTGGCTTTCTAACAGGGTGTTTACATTCGAGCACCTACCACCGGCAACCGCGCGCACCGCCGTGCGTCGCTGTCGGCCGACTGCCCCCGGTCAGCGTCAACCGCGCGATCCGACTATAGCGAGCAGGCCCAGTCCGCGATGAATGTCCCTCGCACCTGCCTGGTCACGGGCGGCGCCGGCTATGTGGGCGCGCTGGTCGTCGACCACTTGCGCCGCGCGGGCTGTGCGGTGCGCGTGCTCGACATCGTTGCAGCGCCCACCTGGCCTGGTCTGCCCCCCGACACGTATCACTGCGGCGACATCCGCGACCCGGCGCTGTTGGCGCGCGCGTGCGCGGGCGTCGAGTTGGTCGTCCATTGCGTGGCCCACCTGCCGTTGCACAAGGACCTGCCGCAAATGCGCGCGGTCAACATCGGCGGAACCCGTGCCCTGCTGGCGGCGGCCCAAGCAGCGGCGGTGGCCAAAGTCGTCGCCGTGTCGTCAAGCGCAGTGTTGGGCGTGCCCGATCAGCCGATTGTCGCCGAAGATGCGCCAGTCCGGCCCCTGGATCCGTACGGCAAGGCCAAGGCAGAAGCGGAAGCCGTGTGCCTTGGCTACGCCGAACGCGGGCTCGACGTCTCGATCGTGCGACCGCGCACCGTCGTCGGCCCCGGCCGGCTTGGCATCTTTCAGATCCTGTTTGAGTGGTTGGTCCAAGGCCGCAACTTGCCGGTACTGGGCGGCGGCCGCAACCTGTACCAGTTCGTGCACGGCGACGACCTCGCGGACGCGATTGTGCGCGCAGGCAGCCGCACCGGCGTCGCGACCTACCACATCGGCGCGCGCGGGGCGACCACCATGGTCGAAGCGATGACGGCGTTGGCGCGCCACGCCGGCACCGGCAGTCGGGTGGTGTCGCTGCCCCTGGCCCCGGCCGAGTTGGCGATGCGGGCAACCTCGCGGCTGGGGCTGTCGCCGCTTGGGGACTACCACGCCTTGATGTACGGTCGGTCGTTGGCGTTTGACTGCGCCAAAGCCCACCGCGAACTGGACTGGCAACCGGTGTACGACAACCACGCGCTGCTTGCCCAGGCCTACGACGCGTATGTGCGGGACCGCGCGGCGATTCTGGCAGAGCGGACGGCGTCGACGCACCGATCGCCGGTGCGCCAAGGGGTGCTGGCGCTGGTCAGCCGCAGCCTGACCGTGCTGCCAACGGTGCGGCCGTGAACACGTCGATGTCAGGCGGCGCGCTGGTCCGCGCGATGCGCGGGCAGATCTGGCTGCTCTTGAGCCTGCTACCTGCGATCGGCCACGCCGCGCCTTTCGTGGCGTTTTCGCCCGGCCACGAGGCGGAAATCCTGACTCTTTTTGAGCCGTTCCAGCCCGAGCAGCGTGTCGGTGAGGCGACGTTTACTGGCGTGCAGGTAGGGTCCAACACCATCGCCGCGCAGGTGACGGCCGCCGGAGGCGCAGTGGGCCGGTTGGTGCTGAGCGCACGCACGGGCGAGCCACAGCAACAGGCAAACCCGTTGGCGCCGTCGGCGTCGTTCGACCTCGCCCTGCAACCACCGGAACTGGATGCCAGGCTGGTGCAGCCGCTGACCCAGCTGGCCGAGCGGGTTCGCCTGCACGACCCGGGTGGCCTGGTGCAGCGCTGGACCCGTGCGGTTGCGGCACCAGGCACGGCCCCCGCACCCGCCGAGCCACGGACTGCGGCGCGGGCGTGGCTGGTCGCGGCGGGCGGTCTGTGGATGGCCGTGCTGGCGGCGCTGGCGGTGCTGGTCGCCTGGGCCATTCAACGTCCTTCGCCCGAGGTCGGGTTGCGCATTTTGGCGCTTCTCGGCATCGCAGTTGTGGCGGCGATCGTCCGCTGGCACGCTCCGGCGACGCTTTTGCACTGCAACAACCACGGCGTCGAAGACCTGCGCGCGGTGCTCGGCGCCGATCTGGCAGACCAGCCGCGGTTGATTCTGCGCTACGGCCCGGCGTTTTTCGGGCCGCAAGCCTGGCTCGGCCATGCGCTCGGCGGCGGCGACCAGGCGGTGTTCCTGGTCAGCGTTGCTGTCGGCAGTCTGGCGACGGCGCTGGCGGCCGCGGCAGCCTGGACCTGGACTACCGGGGTGTGGCCTGGGTTGATCGCCGGCCTGTTTTGCGCGGTCCTGCCGCTTTCGGCGCGCGTCGGCCATTCCGAGAGCAACCTCGTGTTTGGGCAGGTGTCGATTGCGCTGATGCTGCTGGCGGCCGGGATGCGCGTGCGGTTGCGGCAGGCTGAGCCGGCGCAAGAAGGGGTCTTGGCGAAGGCGGTTGGTCCTGCCAGCACCGCGTTGCTCGGCGGCGCGACGCTGCTGACCGCCACCGGCCACACGTTTGGTCCCGGCTACGCGGTCGCGGTGCTGGTGGTCGTGGCCGAGTCGCTGGCCGGCCGCGGTCGAGGCGTGCGCGACCACGCCCGGACCATCGGCTGGTTTGTTTTGCCGGTCCTGGCTTTTGCGCTGCTCGTCGGTGGCGCGGACGGCAGCAACCGGGCGCGCCTGGCCGCGGCG
>CAXRHS010000430.1:0-2278 GCA_964230235.1 Myxococcota bacterium | reverse complement strand
CGGCGCGCTGAAATCACGTGGGCCCTGCGGCCCATGAACCGACTGTTGCTGCTGGGCCTCCAGCGTCTGCAGGTAACGCCGCGCGCGGCGAATGACTTTTGGTGGCACACCGGCGAGCGCTGCAACCTGCCTGTCACGGTCACGGCGACCGTTCCGCGCAATGGCCCGGAGGCGGTTGCGACGTTCGTGCTGACGCTCTCGCTCAAGGCCCGCGGCAAGGTCGGCTGAACGCGCTGCCAAAGCCCTTGACCTCTGCTACGCTAGCTGCGCCGCGCGGTACCGTTCCGCAACTATTTGGAGTCTCATGCCACTATTGACCTTCCGCGCGGCTTTGTCCACCACTTTGGCGTGCTTGGCGGCCTGTTCTGCCTCGGCTCCCACTGCCCAATCGTCGACTGCTGACGCGGCGAGTGCGTCGGACAGCAGCACGGGTTCTGATGCTGCACGTGGTGCCGACGCAGGGGCCGGAGGTGGCGACGCAGCCGCGTCCGAAACAGCGGCGGGCAGTGACACGGCGGCCGGCGCGGATGCGGCGGCCCCCGCAGGCACGCCATTTGGCGTCGGGTTGGTCAAGGTCGAAGTTGCAGGCCCAGCAGGCCGCAAGCTGCCGACTTTCATTTGGTATCCGATTGCGGTCGGGGCCAAGGGCACGGCAGTGAGCTACGGGTTTGGCCTGTTTCCATCGCCACTTGGCGCGCAAGAAGGCGTCGCCCCCGCCAAAGGGCCGTTTCCGACCGTCGCATTCAGCCACGGCAACCAGGGCGTGCCGGAGCAGTCGGTATTCCTGACCGAGGGACTTGCCGCGCGTGGCTACGTCGTGGTCGCGCCAGAACACGTCGGCAACTCGTTCACGACGTTCGACGAAAAGCTCTTTGCGGCCGTGACTTTGTGGCGGCCCAAAGACCTGTCGGCGGCCGTGGACCGTCTGGCCAAGCCCGAAGCTGGCGATCCGCCCTGGTTGGCCGGGCTGGCGGACACCGAGAAGCTTGCTGTCACCGGTCACTCGTTCGGTGGCTACACCAGCCTCGCGTTCGCCGGAATCGTGGTGTCGCCGCCCGCATCCGCCATGCCAAAGTGCGAAGGCGTGGCCAAGGGCGACCCGGTGTGCGACGCGGTTGCCGCCGCCGGCCCGCCGCCGTGGAACCTGGGCGATCCGCGCTGCGATGTGGCAATTCCGCTGGCGCATGCGCTCACCGCGGGATTCGACCCCAAGAGCCTTGCCAACCACAAAGTACCTGTGGTGCTGGCCGCTGCGACGGGCGACAAGCTGACCCCGTACAAGACCGAGGCAGAGGCAGCCTACAAAGCCATGCAGCCGCCCAAGGCGCTGCTGACCCTGACCGGCGGCGACCACTTCAGCTTCGCGCAGGCGTGCGAACTGGCTGCGGTTGCGCCGGCCAACCTCAAAGCCGACCTCGCCAAGCTCTGCAAACCGGAAGCGGTACCATCCATTGGCGATTCCCACACAGCCACGCTGCAAGTGACGGCCGCGGCTTGCGAACTGTATCTCAAGGGCAACGAGGCGGCGCGCCCGACCTTTGCCAACGGCTCATTTGCCGGCCTCAACGGCATTTCGCTGGCCAGCGAGGGCATCGTCAAGTAGTCTCCCCCGACAATCTCAAGTAAGTTCAACGGTCTGAACAAAGGTAGGGTGCGTTCTGGGCGCTCGACCTGCGCTGGACTGGCCTGATGGCGACGCGGAAGCTACCTAGTGGCGCTGAGATCGCTCATACCGCGAAATAGCAAACAAACTCAACGATCTGAACAAAGGTAGGGTACGTTCTTCAGCAGAAATTCTGGGTGACCAGCACCTGGCCGTCGTCTGTCACCGCGAGGCCAATGGCCTGGCTGCGCCACGCGGGCTGCAAGAGGTTGGCCTTGTGTCCCGGGGAGTTCCACCAACCTTGCACGGTCTCTTCGGCGATCTCGGCGGCGGTGCGCACAGACTCGGCTTCGCGGCGGCCGTCGGACCAAATGCGCCAGCGCGGAACGCGGTGGATGAGCGCCAGGTTCTCGCCGCCCGTCAAGAACCGGCCCGAGCCGGCGGGTACGCGACACAGAAAGCCGGCGCGAGCGTAGCGGTCGGTAACTTGCGCCCCGTCGGGGCCATCGTGTGCGAAATACCGCTGGCGCCGCATGTCCACGCTGTGGGCGGTGGCGACGGGGGCGAGGTCGTCGTTCCAGGCCAGCCGCGACAGCCCCTGATGCACGCGGATGGCGTTGACCCGCTCGTGGATCTGGCGCGCCACATCGGCCAGGTCCAGCTGGCCAAGGGCAC
>CAXRHS010000429.1:0-2209 GCA_964230235.1 Myxococcota bacterium | reverse complement strand
ACGGCTGCCAATGAGTCGCTGCCGCCGACTGAACAAAAGGCGCTGGCAGCCTGGTTGTCGGCTGGGAGCTACAAGACCTGGAAGGCCGAGTCGAAAATCCACAACTCGACCGGCCCGCACTTCGGTGGCGTCAAAACCTTCGTATCCGCAAAGCTTTTCGATTCGCTGACCCAGGGCGCGGCCACGCATCCGGTCGACTCCGCCACGGTCAAGGAACTGTACGGCAGTGGCTCGACGGTCTTGGGCTGGTCGGTCATGCGCAAGACGCAGGCCGGCGTCGGTGGCAACACCTGGTGGTGGTACGAAGACTATGGCGGCAAGGTGTACGCGGCGGGGCAGGGCGTCGGCCTGTGTACGGGATGCCACTCGCCGGGCAAGGACTACTTCCTGACGCCGTTTCCGTTGCAGTAGGTCGGTCACGTCTCGCGGTTGCGCTCCCAAATCAACCGCAACCCATCCAACGTCAAGAACTCGTGCACCGCCTCAATGCCGGTCGTTTCGGCGGCAATCAGCGGCGCCAGGCCGCCGGTCGCGCACACCCGCGCAGGTTCGCCCATCGCCGCCTTGAGGCGCGCAATCAGCCCATCGACCAACCCGGCGTAGCCCCACAACAGGCCAGCCTGGATCGCGTGCACGGTCGTCTTGCCGATCACGGAGGGCGGTCGCTGAATCTCGACGCGCGGCAGCTTGGCGGCTCGGGTGAACAACGCGTCGGCCGAGATGCCAATGCCGGGCGCAATGACCCCGCCCTGGTAGTGCCCCTTGCCGCTGATGACGTCAAAGGTGGTGGCGGGGCCGAAATCGACCACGATGCATGCGGAGCGGTACACCTCGTAGGCCGCGATGGCGTTGACGATGCGGTCGGCGCCGACCTCCTTGGGGTTGTCGATGTGGATGGGCATGCCGGTGCGGGTGCCGGGGCCAACCACCAGCGGCGGCTTGCCCACGACGCGCTGGCACACGTCGGTAAACGTCGGCGTCAACTGCGGAACCACGCTGGCGATGACCGCGGCGGCCACGTCTGACGGCTCGAAGCGGCGATGGCGCAGCAGTTGCTCGGTCAGCACCGCCATCTCGTCACTGGTAGCGCCGCGCCGGCTCTCCAGGCGAAAGTGGTCGAGCAGTTCGGTGCCGCGGTACAGGCCAAGCACCGTGTTGGTGTTGCCGATGTCGACCACGAGCAGAAGCGTTGCAGGGCTGTCGGGCATGGCGAGTCCGCGGGCGGTCCTGCCGCCGGGGTGGCGATGGTGGCGCACCTGCGCGGGCCAGGGCAAGTCCCGGTGCGGTTTGCTGCGCTCCTTGGCCAAAAAATGCGCGTCGCACGCGCTTTTGTGCCATCCTAAGCTGCGCGGCCGTTGCGCCGCCTGACCGAGGCCCGATGTTCTCCAATGAGCGCGCAGTCTTGTATATCGACAACCCCATGGAAGCAGCGCCGCTTTTGCAGTGGCTGCGCGACAACGGCATCGATGCGTCCACGCTCGACCCCGACGACATGGGCGGGCTGGCGCCGGCGCTGACCTTTGCGCACGGCTCGGCCATCGTGGTACCGACGGCTGAAGCGGAACGCGCACAAGAACTCATCGACCAGTTCGACGCGGCGGGCGAGGCCGCCAGCGACCAGGGAGGCGGAAGCGATGCGTGAACGCCAGCTTGCCAGGGCTGTGGTTGTCGGGGCGGCTGCTGCCCTGTGCCTGGGTTGGGCTGCTTGCTCACCGACCGAGACCGTCAAGGAACAGCGACGCGCGGAATTCCGCCTGGCAGAGGCCAACTGCTACGGCGGCGAGTTGGAGGCCTGCGGTCAGTTGGCGCAGCGCTACGAAACCGGCCAGGGCGTCGACGCCGACATCCTAAAGGCCGGGATCCTGTACGAAGAGGCCTGCCGCGGCGGCGATCAGGCGGCGTGCGGTCGGTTGGGCCGGATGTTGCGCCTGGGCGTCGGCATGGCGCGGGACGAGCGGCGCGCTGCGGACCTGCTCAGTTTGGCCTGCCGCGGCGGCGACCTGCCGGCGTGCGTGCAATGGGGCGTGATGCATGAGATGGGCGTCGGCGTGTCGGTCAACACCGGCCTTGCGCTTCGCTTGTACAAGACCGCGTGTGACGCCAAGGACGCCACCGGTTGCAGCCACTTGGGTGAACTTTTCGAGCGCGGCGTCGAAGTCAAGCAGGACTTCTACCGGGCTGCCGAACTTTACGGTTTCGCCTGCAACGG
>CAXRHS010000428.1:0-9289 GCA_964230235.1 Myxococcota bacterium | reverse complement strand
CCCAAGCACGCCGTCATCGTCTCCTTGATGGTCGAGACCGAAGACGAATGGCGCGACATCATTTTGCGCAGCATCGACGCCGGCGCAGACGGTCTTGAGCTGAACTTTGGCTGCCCGCACGGCATGTGCGAGCGCGGCATGGGCTCGGCGGTCGGGCAAGAGCCGCGCATCAACGAGCGCATCACGGCGTGGGCGGTCAAGTACTCGACGGTGCCGGTGCTGGTCAAACTGACGCCCAACGTCGGCGACATCAACCCGCACGGTCTGGCTGCCAAGCACGGCGGCGCGCACGGCGTGTCGCTCATCAACACCATCAAGTCGATCCTCGGCGTCGACATCGACCGCTTCGTGCCCGAGCCGCGGGTCGGCACCCAGTCGTCGAACGGCGGCTACTGCGGCGCGGCGGTCAAGCCCATCGCGCTGCACATGACGGCGCAGCTGGCGCGCAACCCGGGATTCCGCTTGCCGATCAGCGGCATCGGCGGCGTGTGCAACTGGCGCGACGCGGTCGAGTTCATCCTGCTCGGTGCGACCAGCGTGCAGGTGTGCACCGAGGTCATGCTCAAGGGCTACCGCATCGTCGAGGACATGATCGACGGCCTGAACCACTACATGGACAGCCACGGCTTTGCGACCATCGACCAGATGGTGGGCAAGGCGGTGCCGGCGTACAGCGAGTGGGGCGACCTCGACCTGAACTACGAGACGGTCGCCAAAATCGACGCCACCAAGTGCATCGGCTGCCAGGTGTGCGTGGTCGCCTGCCACGACGGCGCCCACCAGTGTCTGCACCCGCAAGAGGGCACGCGCGTGCCGCGGGTCGATGAGTCCGAGTGCGTCGGCTGCAACCTGTGCAAGATCGTCTGTCCGGTGCCGGACTGCATCACCATGACCACAGTCGACAATGGCTGGGCGCCGGCGACCTGGAACCAGCACATGGTCGGCGCGGGCAAGCTGCGGCCCAAGAAGGGTGCGCACTAGCCTTTGCCGGCCCGAATCGATAACGCATCGACATTCCGGAGGTTTTCATGATGTCCAAAGTCGTCCGCTGCGGCCTCATCCAGTTGGCCAATCCCATCAACGACGAGTCGGTGCCGGTCGCGACCATCCAGCAGGCCATGCTGGACAAGCACCTGCCGTACATCGAAGAGGCCGGCAAGCGCGGGGTGCAGATCCTGTGCATGCAAGAGATTTTCAACGGCCCGTACTTCTGCCCCGGCCAGGACAAGCGCTGGTATGACGCCGCAGAGCCGATTCCGGACGGGCCGACCACGCGGTTGATGCAGGAACTGGCCAAGAAGCACGAGATGGTCATCGTGGTGCCGCTGTACGAAAAGGAGATGCGCGGCGTGTTCTACAACTCGGCCGCGGTCATCGACGCCGATGGCACCTACCTGGGCAAGTACAGGAAGCAACATATCCCGCAGACTTCGGGATTTTGGGAGAAGTACTTCTTCAAGCCCGGCAACGGCGGGTACCCGGTGTTTGAGACCAAGTACGGCCGCGTCGGCGTGTACATCTGCTACGACCGGCACTTTCCTGAGGGCTGGCGCGCGCTTGGCCTGCATGGCGCGGACATCGTGTTCAACCCGTCGGCCACCGTCGCCGGCCTGTCGCAGTACCTGTGGAAGCTGGAGCAGCCGGCTGCGGCCGTCGCCAACACCTACTTTGTCGGCGCCATCAACCGCGTCGGCACCGAAGCGCCGTGGAACATCGGCAAGTTCTATGGTTCCAGCTACTTCGTGGACCCGCGCGGGCAGATCCAGGCCTGTGGCAGCGAAGACGGCGACGAGCTGGTGGTCGCGGACCTCGACTTCGGCAAGATCGACGAAGTGCGCAAGACCTGGCAGTTCTACCGCGATCGGCGGCCGGATGCGTACCAGGACTTGACGGATCCGGGGTTGGCGTAGGCCTGTGATGCCAGGCGCCTCTGTCGTCAGACCGTCAGCGTTGCGATCTCATCCCCAAGAAAGTACACGGCCATCGCCCCTTTGCCTTTGACCGCGATGTCTCCGCGGGGCTCAACGGCAAACTGTCCGGCCAGCAACGCCGCAGTCGCCGCCGACGCCTGAATCCTGGGAACCTGAATTGCTCACGGCCGGCACTGTCACAGCCGGCAGACCGCCTCAACTGGCCAAGGAGGCGCCTGCTATTGGCCACACGTACCCAGCGCCGCATCGCAACCCGTCGCCGCGCACGACTCGCACGGCTTGGCGCTGGGATCGACCGAGCACTGCGCCTTGCACACCGAAAACAGGCATACCGCGTACTGGCCGAGACAATTGCCGCAGCTGGTGGTCAACGCAAAGGTCTTGCCGATGCACGCTGCAAAGCAAGCCGCGCGCGCCGCGTCGTCGGCCTTGCCCATGCAGCCGTCGGCGTTGGCGCAAGTCTTGTAGCTCTGCAACAGCTGGTCCTGCTTGGCAAAGTCGTCGGCAATTTCCTTGGGCGGGCACATCGGCTTGGTCGACACGCACTTGCCTTTGTCGCAAGCCTGGCCGGCGGCGCACGCCGTGACCACCCAATCGCTGCCGTTGGGCCTGCAGGCCTTGACCGATGTGCCTTCGCAGGTCGCCGGTGTCGCCGCATCGCACAGGTCGGCGACGCACGTGCTGTCCTTGCAGTGAAAGGCTGCGCCGCAGCCGCTGTCGTCGCTGCACGACCCGCTGTCAGCCGCAGCGTCGAAGGCGGCGTTGCCGCTGTCCGCGGCGCCTCCACTTGGACCAGAGGGTGCATTGGCGCAGCCAAAAAACACGCCCGCCAAAACCACGCAAGCGCAACATGTCATGCGGTCCATGTCACCTCCAACTCCAACAACTCCGCCGGCTTGTCGACGCTATCGTGATCCACCACCACAAAGCAGCGACCCGGCAGCCACGGCGGCCAGGCGATGCCCTCGACCTTGACCGGGACGACCTCACCACGGGCATCGGTAATCGGCACGGCGACAGCGGAATTTGGCGTCCACACGCCGATCGCGCTGCCCGTCACCGCGCCGTCGTGGTAGGCGTCGGGGCTGTCTTCCGCAGCAGCAGAAAACCACAGTTCATCGCCGCGTGTGCACAGGTCGGTGATGGTCAGCCGCACGCCAGCCAGGTCGCCGAGCGGCGGCAGCGGATGGTATGCGACGGCCGTCCAGTCACAGGCATCGTCGTCCACGACTGCGGCCGGCAGCCACACCACGGCGTCCCGACGCGGTTGCGTTCCCAGTTGGTGGCCGTTGCTGCGCTGCGCCAGGTACAAGCGTCCGGCATGGACAACCGCACCCTCCAGGTTGAGCTCGGCTGAGCAAAATCCGGGTAACGCGGTGAGGTTGCGATAGACGCCTGACCTGTCGCGCACGTCGACCGCGCCGTTGGCCACGTCGACCACCACCCAATTGCAGCGCGCGGGCGTAGAGCCAGAGCCGACCAGCAGCAAGCGTCCATCGGGCAAAGCCGTGGCCGCCTCCAAATCGAGCTTGGCGGCCTTGTTGCCGCGGTCCTCGCCAAACAGCCGCAGGCCGCCCGCTCCGGCGGGCAGCGCAAGTGCGTCCACGTGCAGCGTTTCGGGGTCTACCAGGGCGAGCCAGTTGGCGTCGTCTTGCACCACCGCCAGCCGACGATCGACATACGCGAGGCCCGAACCTGCGCGGACATGGCCGGGTCGGTCAGCGGCCGGGTCGGCACCCGCAGCGTAGAACAGCGGCACACGGCGCACGATGCGCGCGCAAGTCGGTGTCGTCACGCACGCACCGCGGTCGCGCTCAAGTGCAGGGTCGCGCCGTCTTTGCTGCGCAGCGCGAACCGCACACCATCGCCGTCGTGCACGGCTTCGAACACCGCCGTCGAAGGCAGGAAAACCGGCCGCCGAAACTGGCAGTCCAACCGCAGGCCACCGGGCGGCAGGTCGTCTTCGCACTCGGCCACACAACGGGCCAGCGACCACATGCCATGGACGATTGCGCGGGGAAAACCGAACAACTTCGCGGTCGTTGCGTGCAGGTGGATAGGATTGTAGTCGCCGGCGATGGCTGCGTACTTGCGGCCGGTGTCCTCGGGAACGCGGATAAGGGTGCTGCGTGCGACGGCGGGACTCGACTGGCCTGGCAGTGCAGGATCGCCGCCCTTGGTCTTGGGCTTCTTGTCCTTGGCCGTCTGCGCCGACCGCGCTAGCGCGGTAATCGTGCTCGACCACACCATCTCGCCGTGCACGGTCGCCTGGGTGACCAGGTCGATTTCGACGCCTTTGTCGGTCGGCCGCGCCGGCTCCAGGTGGCAGGCAAAGTGGACGGGATCTTCGACGCCAATCGGCTTGCGCTGGGCGATGACGTTGCGCACGTGCACCACCCCCGCCGCGGGCAGCGGAAACTCCGGGTCCGTCAGCATGTGAATGTGCAGCGCCCCGGCCATCACCTGCGGAAACGTGACCGGCAACCACGGACCGTCGACAAAACCACACAGCCTGCGATACCGCGCCAGCAGCTTTGGATCGGCCCTGGTCGGCCACAACTCATGCTCCAGGCGCGGAAATGCGACCGCCGCGAGGTCGCTCGGCGTCTTCTTGCTGCCGGCGGCGACCGCGCGCACCCAGGCGGGAACCACGCTCGGCGGCCGTTCGTAAATCCGGCGGGCGTCGCCCATCCTCAGCCTCCACCCTTGACGGCACTTTGCTTGTTGCTGATGGCCGAAACTGCCGGAAATGCTTCCGGCCACAGCGCGGCACGCGACCAGCCGGTCGGCCAGGCGGAGCCGCGGTTTCCGGCGACCTCTTGCCCGTCGGGGCCGGTCGCGAAGTTACCCAGTTCGGCAAACGCCCGCTCCTGATTCTTGCGGCCGCCGCGCTGGCGCATCGGCTGCAATTCGCCAGCTTCCTCGACGGTGCAGATTTCGTGCGGCCCAGGCCGCAAGTCGACCAGGGCGCCCTGGCGCGCGGCGTTGAGCAATTGCTCTTCGTTGCCAATGGGATCCGCCACGGTCTTGGCCTTGAGCGTCCACACCAAAAGCGACGTCGGGTCGCGGTCGGGCCACGCCTGCTCCAGCAGGTCGCGGACGCCGTAGAACTGCTTGCCAATGTCGTTCTGGTTGACCGGCCCCGCCATCAGGCAGATGCCGCACAGCAAGTCGCAGTCGGCCGGCAGCCCAACGGTGCCCATCAACTCGGCATACAGCGCCGAACGCGAAGCCGCGGCGCCGACCGCGCGGACGGCGTGGTCCCAGTCGAGGTCCGCGCGCTCGAGGTCGCGGCGGCCCAGGCCAACGAGGTAGATGCGCTGACCGACCAACGCGAACGCCTTGCGGCCCTTCTCGGCGTTGCGCGACAGCGCCTTGCCCATCGGCAGATCGGCCCACAGCGGCAACTGGGCAATCAGCTTGTCGGTTACCAGGTTCTGTTCGTCGCGCATCGCCGCCAGGCGCGCTTCGCCGTCGGGCGTCAGCACGTCGACGCGGTCGAGCAGCAGCAGGTCTTTGGCGCGTTCGCGGTCGCACCCGGTCCAATGGGCAAAGGCGTTGTACGCGGCACGGCCGGCCATCACGGTCAGCTCGTCGGGAACGTCCATGCCCTGCGGTTGCTGGTACTCCGCAGGCGCCCTAGGCTCGGCATTGACGCCCGGCAAGATGCGCTCGCTGCGCAGGGCCATCAGGCCGGCGCCGACCTTGCGGCAGGTTTCGGGCGCGATAGCAAGGCGCTCGTCGGGCAGCGCCCAGCCCACTTGCACCACCAGCGCCACTTTCCAGCCGAGCGACCGGTCCTGCAGCGACAGCCCGCACAGTTCCTCGAGCGCGTGGGCCAGCGGCTTGTTCTCCTTGCGGCCGCGGCCACAGAACGGCGCCATGAACACCTGCGCGCGCCGCCGACCGCCTGATGCCAGCACCGCCGCGCGTTCCATCGCATCCGCGAGAATGCCCACGTGCAGGTGCTGCAGGTAGCCGATGGTCGGGATGTCGTCGCTGTGGTGCACGCGCTTGTCCCAGGCCCGCATCGGCACCGTGCCGAGCGACAGCAGCGGCTTGTGGCCCACGAACGTCAGCAGCAGCGTAAACGGCGTGCGGTAGGGCCGCGCCAGCACTACGTGGGTATAGGCCACATTGTCGAGCACCGGGGCTTCCAGCCGCCGCATCCCGCGCAGGATGTGGCCGATGCGCACGCTGGTTTGCGGGCCGAAAGTCGCCTGCCGCTGCCCGCCAAAGTTGGTGCTCTGGCGCGCGGTCAGCACGCCAAGGCTCGACTCCTCAAAAATCTCTTGCTCTGTCACGGGCCGAATCGGCGCAAAGCCCGAAGGCCGCTCGAGGGCCAGCAACTGCATGGCCTGGGTCGCCTCGTCCGTCGACAACGGCACGCGGGTCCGGTAGCCGACCGGCGAGCAGGAGTCCAGCAACTGCGGCAGGTTGTAGCGGGTCGGCTTGGCGCCCGCCGCGACCGGCTCGGCCCGGCGGCGCGTCCTTGTGTCGGCCGCCGGCGGCGCGATGGGGACGACGGTCAGCGGTTTGGTCGTGGTCGGTTCGGGCATGGGCAAGCCGGCGGTAGGGTCGGCGACAATACCACGCCGCGCGGGGTTGTGGAAGATCCCCCCCTTTGTTCAGACGTATGTTTTCATTTACTTTATTGGCCGCTGCTTGATCGCGGCCCGAGCCAAGGCGCTCGGCGGGCGGCCGGCGCGGTGGCTGACGAAAAACGATCCCCCCCTTTGTTCAGATCCATGTTTTCATTTGGTTTCTGGTCGGTGGTTTGATCGCGCCGAGGGGCACTTGCTCAGGGTGTTGAATTGATTTCGGATCTGCGAGTCCCGGTACCGATGGCTGTCCGCGGGGGCCTGCGGCTTGCGCCAACCGGCCGCCGCGCGCACACTGTCGCCGCGGCCCGAACGCCGTGGATACGCGCCCATGGATGCCATCCGCACCCGTCCCGACGATTGCAACGCCGGCTGGCGAAGGCTTGCGTGGCTGGCGCTGCCGCTTGCTGCAGCCTGCACCAGCACGCCAGTGCCCGCCGCGACCGACACGGCTGGCAGCGGCCAGGCCGAAGTGGTGGGCGCCGACGTTGGGGTGACGACAGACGGAACCGCGGCAGGCAAAGATGCCGTTGAAACCTCGGATGGCGGCGCTGATGTGCCTGCAGAAGTGACGGGGACAGTCGACGTTGCTGTGCTGGTCGACACAGCGCCAGGGCCAGATGGGGCCGCCGACGTCGCACCGCTCGAGGATGTCGGGCCGACGTCGGATGCACCGCCTGACCCGGGGGTCACGGAGGTCGCGGTCCCCGATGCTGTCTCAGACGCCGCCACGGACTCCGGGTCTGGGCCTGACACGGCGCCGATCCCGGATGCAGTCGCTGACCCTGACACTGGACCCGCACCTGACACCGGCCCCGTCGCAGACACGGCACCCGACAGCGGGCCCGACCTGCCCAAAGACACCGGCCCGCCGTGCCCCGGGTCCACGCCCAAGCCCGACAACAGCTGCTGCCCGGCGGGCCAATCGTGGGATGTGACGGCCAACACCTGCGCCACCCCAGGACCCATCGGCTGTACGGGCACGGCCGCCGAGTGTCAACCCAAGTGGTGCCTGGAATGGCTGGATGCCACCGGCAAGGCCTGCCCGGCGTGGTCGTTCGCGTGTGCGCCGCAAGGCAGGGCGTGCACCGCCGCGGAGGTCGCCGCCGGGGCAGGGTGCAAGCCTGGGGAATTGCCCGCGACGGTCGGTGGCGCGTGTGAACCGGCCGGTGGCGGCGTGCCCTTGCCGCCCGGGGCAGTGTGGCAAGGCGACGATGTGATGCTGCCGGCGGGGTTGCAGGCGCAGGTGGTGGAGGAGGTCAAGGCGTTGGAGGCGGCCAAGGGGCCGAAGCTGTTGGCGCCGTATTGGTGCGATACGCCAGCCGGGCCCGCGTCTTGTCCCGACGGCAACCCTCCCGGCACCAATGGCGCGCCTGATGCGCCGCTTTGGGTGCCCACGCCGACCAAAGAATGGCCGTGCCCGCCCGGATTCACGGCCGGTTCGTCGGCAGGATCGAAGTGCGTCCCCGATGTGGCAGCGTGTCCAGCTGACGCGTTCGCCGGGGTGCAAGACGGCGTCAACACGGTGTTTGTCGACGGCAGCTTTGCCGGGACATCAACTGGCAAACGAGCGGCACCATTCAAGACGCTAGTGGACGCCGCATTCGCGCTCGTCAAGACCGGTGGCACCCTGGCAATTGCCGAAGGCACCTACCCGGGCGCTGCCATCGACACCGACAAGCCGCTCACCGTAGTTGGGCGCTGTGCCAAGCTGGTCAAGCTGGTCGGCAAGTCCGACCAGGCCGTCCTGCACGCGGGTGGTGCCGCGGTGCTCAAAGTCAGCGGTGTGTCGGTGTCCGCAGGCGTCGAAATGGTCCGCATCGATGGCCCCGCCAGCGCCGAACTGACCAACGTGGACGTCGGCGACGGCGCCCGCTTTGGCGTGGTGGCCAAGGGCGGTGGCAAGGTCTCGCTCAAAAACGTGTTCATTCACGACCTATTGCCAACCCCGGCGGATGGATCGCAGGGCACGGGTGTGTATGTGGACGGCGGCGCCAGCGCGACCCTCGAGTACGTTCGCATTACCAAGGCCCGCAACCGCGCCATCCACTGCGAGGGCGCGGGCGTGCAATGCAAGGTGACCTTCGCGTACCTGGACAACACTCAGGTCGAACAGAAGTCTGGCGAAGGCGGGGTAGGCATCAGCGCCTCCGGTGGTGCCAAGGTCGAGGGGCTTGGCGTCCTCGTGGCTGACAACAAGACCGCAGGGGTACTTGCCCACGGGCCGGGCACGTTTGTACAAGCCAAAGGGGTGGCCATCATGAGCACCAGCCCGGCGCCAGCCAATGCGCTCAATGGCATGGGCATCCTGGCACTCGCTGGCGCCAAAGTACTCTTCGTCGCCGACGTGGTCTCGAGCAACACGACCGTAGGCATCAAGGCCACTGGCAGCGGCACCAGCGTCTCTATCGTAGGCTCCATGATCCACTTTACCAAACCGGCCGCTGACAAAAGCGGCGGCCAGGCCATTGTTGTCGACGGCGGAGCAAGCCTGCACATCGAGGGTTCCCTTGCGTCGGGGACCACTGAGGCGGTGGTGGCGAGCGACACCGGCACCAAATTGAGCGCAAAGTGGCTTGCATTGGATCTGCCCACCCAGCCCTCCGCCAAAGACGGCTCCGGCGGCGTCGGCATCGCAGTCGCCGCTGGCGCAAACGCAACCCTGACCAACGTCAACATCCACAAGGCCGCCTACGCCGGCCTGTACTGCTCCAACGCCAGCGTGTCCATCCAGGACCTCGGCGTCTTCGAAACCCA
>CAXRHS010000427.1:0-3133 GCA_964230235.1 Myxococcota bacterium | reverse complement strand
GCGTCGGTCGGGTACTTGTACGACCCGGGCCCGTTGTCGTCGCCGTCGGGATCGAGCAGCGCAATCGGCGGTTCAGCGGCCAGGGGAATCAAGGGCAGGGCGGCGACGGCCGTCATCGCCGCCAAAGCGGCAAAGCGGGGCAGGGCGTTTGGCATTGGTCCTCGGTTGGGCCCGTCGAGCGGGCGCAGAATTCTGGGCTCAAACAACGCAGCGCGCAATGGGCGATTCGCGGGCGCGACATTCGGCGGCGCCTTTAGAAAACGCCAACAAAAATCGGACGTAGAAAGTGGGGTCCACATTGCGGCACCTCACGGCCAAAGTCCAATTGGCTCCGCCGTGCCGTGGCCAATCGCGCGGCTGCCTTTGGAAAACCAATAAGATCAAGCTGTAGAAAGTGGGGTCCACATTGTGGACGCCCAAACGGCCTTCCCCTACCATCCCGCGCCCGCGCGAGCCCTGCGCGCAGCTTTGGAGACGCCATGGCCGCCGACACCGCCCACCCTGGCTTTCGCAAGCCCGAGTCGACCCCAGACTTCGCGGCGCTGGAACTGGAGCAGATCGAGCGTTGGCGCCGCCACGACACCTTTGCGCAGCAGGTGCGCGATGGGGGTGCCGGCGACTTCGTTTTCTACGACGGCCCGCCTTTTGCGACCGGTACGCCACACTATGGCCACCTGCTGGCCGGCACCATCAAAGACATCGTGCCGCGCTACTGGGCCATGCGCGGCTTTCGGGTGGAGCGCCGCTTCGGCTGGGACTGCCACGGGTTGCCGGTCGAGATGGAGATCGAGAAGGACCTGGGCTTGAAGTCGCCAAGCGAGGTTCACGCCTACGGTGTGGGTCGCTACAACGAGGCGTGCCGGTCGATCGTGCTGCGGTACACGTCGCTGTGGCGCCAGACCGTCGAGCGCATGGGCCGCTGGGTCGATTTTGATCGCGACTACAAGACCATGGACCCCGCGTTCATGGAGAGCGTGTGGTGGGTGTTTCGGCGGCTGTGGGACAAGGGCCTGCTGTACCGCGGCCACAAGGTCATGCCGTACTCGTGGCGCCTGGGCACGCCGTTGTCCAACTTTGAAGCCGGCATGGACTACCGCAAGGTCCAAGATCCGTCGGTGACCGCCGCCTTCGAAGTGACGTCGGACCTGCCTTGGGGCAAGGGTGCGGCCGACAATCGCGTGTTTCTGCTGGCTTGGACGACGACGCCGTGGACACTGCCATCGAACATGGGGCTGTGTGTTGGGCCTGAGATCACCTATGCCGTTGCCCGCGCCCGCTCTGGCGGACCGGCCTACATCGCAGCGGCGTCGTTGCTGGGCGGCCTGCTCGGCGAGCACGACGTGCTGGCGACGATGCCCGGCTCGCAGTTGGTCGGCCTGCGGTATCGCCCCCTTTTCGACTGCTTTGCGACCGCAGCGGCGGACGGCGCCTTTCGGGTTGTTGCCGATGGCTACGTGGCCGAGGACCAGACCGGCATCGTGCACACGGCGCCGGCGTTTGGCGAGGACGATCACCGGGTTGCGCTGCACTGGGGGTTGCCTCTGCGTGACCCGGTGGACGGCGAGGGCCGCTTTACCGGCGACGTTGCCAGCATCGCCTCTGGCCAGGTGGTCGGTCTTTTCGTCAAGGACGCCGACAAGCTGCTGGTGCGCGACCTCAAGGACCGCGGTTTGTTGTTTCGGCAAGCCACGATCGACCACGACTATCCGTTCTGCTGGCGGTCGGGTACGCCGCTCATCTACAAGGCGATGCCGACGTGGTTCGTGCGCGTCGAGACGGTTGCGCCGGGCTCAGATTGCCAGCCGCTGCGCGATCGGATGGCCGAGCTCAACGCGCAGACCCGCTGGGTTCCGGACTACGTGGGCCACAAACGCTTTGGCAACTGGATTCGCGACGCGCGCGACTGGGCGATTTCGCGCAACCGCTTTTGGGGAACGCCGCTGCCCGTGTGGCAATGCGTGGGCTGCGGCCACCTGGAGTGCATCGGCAGCATCGCCGAGTTGCGCGCCCGCTGTGGAATCGAAGTTCATGACTTACATAAGCATTTCGTCGATCCGATCGAGTGGCCGTGCACCAGCTGCGGCGCGGCGACCATGCAGCGCACGCCCGAGGTGCTCGATTGCTGGTTCGAGTCGGGCAGCATGCCGTATGCGCAGAACCACTATCCGTTTGAGAACAAGGATCTGGTCGAGCGCAACCTGCCGGCCGCCTTTATCGCCGAGGGTCTGGATCAGACCCGTGGCTGGTTCTACACGCTGCTCGTGCTGTCCACGGCTCTTTTTGATCGACCTGCGTTCGACAACGTGATTGTCAACGGCCTCATCCTGGCGGAAGACGGCGCCAAGATGTCCAAGCGCCTCAAGAACTACCCGGATCCGAACGACCTGCTCAACAAGTACGGGGCAGACGCGCTGCGGGCCTTGCTGGTCACTTCGCCGGCCGTTCGCGCGGAGCCGATGCGGTTCTCCGAAGCGGCGGTCCGTGAGGTTGTGCGCGCCGTGCTGCTGCCGTTATGGAATTCGTACAGCTTTTTCGCCACATACGCTGTCGCGGACGGCTGGACGCCACCTGCGCGGTCGTCTGACTTGGCGAGCCGGCCCTTGCTCGACCGCTGGGTTCTCAGTGTTCTGCAAAGCGTCATTGCCGACGTCAACACCGAGATGGCGCAGTATCGCCTCTACAACGTCATTCCGCGCGTGCTCGGGTTCGTCGACGACCTGACCAACTGGTACATCCGGCGCAGCCGCCGGCGGTTCTGGAAGACGGCGGACGATGGCGACAAACAAGCCGCGTACGAGACCCTGCACGAAGTGCTGACCACGTTTTCGCGGCTAGTGGCACCGATCCTGCCATTCTTCGCCGAACTACTGTACGCCCGTTTGGAAGCCCGTGCTGACGCCGACTCGGTGCACCTGCAGCGCTTTCCCCAGGCCGACCCGAGCCAGATTGACGCGGCGCTCGAGGCGCAGATGGCGTTGGTGCGCACAGTGGCGCGGCTGGGACGAAACTTGCGCGAGCAAGCCAAGATCAAC
Source organism: Myxococcota bacterium (assembly GCA_964230235.1). Classification (GTDB taxonomy): domain Bacteria; phylum Myxococcota_A; class UBA9042; order UBA9042; family UBA9042; genus SXRM01. Next base: position 101 of record CAXRHS010000427.1, on the reverse strand, counting down.
GTGCGTCAGCCGCTTCGCGGGCTGACCATTGCACTGCAAGATGGCGCGGCGGATCCCGCGCGCAGCTTGCTCGACCACGCGGTTGCGCGCGACATGATTGC
>CAXRHS010000426.1:0-4605 GCA_964230235.1 Myxococcota bacterium | reverse complement strand
AGGCAGTGCTCGACTACGGCTGCGGCGACGGCCGCGACGTGGCGGCCTTGCGCGCCGCAGGCGTGACCGCGCACGGTTGGGACCCGGCAACTGCCCCCACCGGGCCGCGCGCGCCGGCCGACGCAGTCAGTGTCGGCTACGTGGTCAACAGCATCGAGGACCCGGTCGAGCGCCGCCGCACCCTGGCCGCAGCCTGGGATCTCACCCGCAAGGTACTGGCGGTCGCGGTGCCGCTCGCCGGACACTCGGCCCATGCTCGTTTCCACGCCGACCCCGACGCGCACCAGGGGTTTGACAAACAGTTTACCTCGCAAGAGCTCGACACCCTGGTCAGCGGCGTCACCGGGCGTCAGCCGATCGTTGTGGCGCCAGGCGTCGTACTGGTATTTCGCCGCGACGACGACGAACAGACCTTCTTGCGCAACCGCGTGACCGGCGGCAAGGCGCTGGACAAGGACGACCTGCTGGTCTACCTGGCGCTACAGGTTTTTGAGCGGCGGCGGTCGTTTGCGAGCGTGCCCGCGGCGCTGGCGACCGAGATTGCGCAGTGGTTTGGCAGCGAGTCGGCCGCGCTGGATGCTGCGCGGGTGCTGCTGTTTTCGGCCGGCAACGCCGATCTGGTTGCAAGCGCCTGCGATCAGGTCGCGCAAAGTCGCCTTGGCCACAGCGAACACGGCGATGGCCTGTATTTCACGACCCGGCAACTGACGCAGGTGCCGTCGGTGTTGCGGGTGTTTGTGGGTTGCGGCGAACAGTTGTACGGCGACGCCTGTGCGTGCCAGGTCGTCAAGATCCACGACCGTTCGGGCAAGCTGACCTTTCACGTCTATGACGAGTTCTGGGGCCAGCCCGTGCCCAAGCTGGTCGAGCGCGCCAAAGTGGACCTGCGCCGGCAGCGGGTGGACTTTTTCGCCTACGACGGCCAGCCGCACGATCCGCAACCGCTGTATTTCAAGAGCAAATGGTTGACCGAGGGCGACCCGATGCTCGACGACCAGCGCGCGTTCGATACCGCGCTCGCGGCGGTGCCAGGCATCGACTGGACCGGTTTTGGCCCCGAGACCGTGCAGTTGACGGCGAGTCTGCGCGGTCGGGGCTTGCGCTTCGACGGCTTTGCGCTGGTGTCCGCGGCGAAGTAAGCTCGCGACTCGCAACGGCGGGCTCGCCCGACCCAACCAGAAACACCATGAAACGCAAACAGTTTCTCGCTGTGATGCTTGCGGTGTGCGCAGGGACGAGCCTCGCGGCCGCCGCGCCGGCCCACGCGCGCACCATCGAAGGGGTGGACTACCCCGAATCGACCTCGGCGGCAGGCGCTTCGGTCAACCTCATCGGCGTCGGCATCCGCACCAAGTGGATGACCAACGTGTATGCGATGGGCGTATATTCTGCCACAGCCAAGAAGGCATCGGGCCACATCGTACAGGCCGACGAGCCCAAGCTGTTGTGGCTGCACATGCTGCGCGGCATCGGCGGCGACAAGATGCGCGACGCCATCGACGACGGCCTGGAAAAGAACACCAGCGAGGCCGAGCGCGCCAAGCTGCAGGCGGACATCGACCGGGTCAAGGCGGCCTTTCCGGCCAGCATCGCCAAGGGCCTGGTCATTCAGTTCGCGTACAGCCCGGCCAAAGGAACAACCTTGAAAATCGGCGGCGCGGACAAGGTCAACGTGCCCGGCAAGGCGTTCATGGTCGCGATGTGGTCGATCTGGTTCGGCGGCCGCCCGGCCGACAAAGACCTGCGCGACGCCGTCTTGGCCAACTAGCCCGCTATCGCCCGCCCATGGCCCGCACCATCCCCGCCCTGCCCCGGCCTGGCTCCAGCCCAGTTGCCGTGCGCTTGCTGGACGCGTGGCGGACCCGCTTGCCAGAGCCGTGGACGGTGGTCCAGGGGGCGGCGTGGGTGGGCAAATGCGCGACCAGCGAGCCGCTGCGCGACGGCGCGCTGGATTTCGTGCTCGCGCACCCCGAATACGGCCTTTTGGGTCTGGTGGTCTTGCCTGGTGCGCTCGGCCACGATCCATCGGGTCCGAGCTGGTCGGTCACGGCGCGCGACGGTCGGCCGCAGCGCATCGTCGACCCGTTCGCGGCCGCCCACGACGGCATGGCGGCGCTTTTGCACAAGCTGGCGCAGCACCCGCTGGCGGTGCCGTCGCGGCCGGCGGGGGGCCACGGTGTGCTGTTGCCAGAGGCGTTTGCGCCCAAGGCCGGCTTTGCTGCGCACGCGCCGGCCGACATCGTGCTCGACCGCGCGGCCCTGCAAGACCCGGTGCAGGCGGTGCTTGGCCTGTTCGACCGCTGGCAGCGCCGCGCCCCGGCGACCGGCAACGCCTCGTCGCGGTGGTGGTGGCGGGCGCTAGAAGACCTGTTCTTGCAACCGCAGCAGGCGCGCATGCTGCTGGCCAACGCCCTGGACGACGACGCGGCGGCGATGGTGGCGCTCAGCCCGCAGCAGCTCGGCGTGCTCGACATGCTGGCGCGGGTCAGGCGGCAGGCCATCTACGGCGCGGCGGGTACCGGCAAGACCGTGCTGGCGATGCACAAGGCGCGCGCGCTGGCTGCCCAAGGGATGCGGGTCTTGTTGACCTGCTACAACAAAGAACTGGGCCATCAACTGCACCGCGCCCTGGCCGACACGCCAAACGTAGTCGCCTGGCATTTCCACGAGTTGTGCTACGAGCTGGCCGGGTTGGACCGCCGCCGCACCAAGGCGCCGTCGAGCGATGCCCGCGCCCGCTTCTTTGACCATGAACTGGCCAGCCACTTGTTGACCGCCGCCCACCGCGACGGCGCGCGCTTTGATGCGCTGGTGGTCGACGAGGCGCAGGACTTCATTGCGCCCTGGTGGCAGGCGCTGCACGCCTGGCTGGTCGATCCAGACCGGGGCGTGCGCTATGTCTTTTTCGACGACGCCCAGTGCCTGCGCGCAGATGCCGCGCCGGTGCCGGGTGGCGACGAAGCGCTGGTGCTGACGACGAACTGGCGCAACACCGCGGCCATCCACCGCCACCTGACCCAGAACACGCCACACATGCGGCAAGCCCAGTGCATCGCGCCCGAAGGCAGCCCGGTGACGGTGGAGCCCATGCGGCCCAATGCCGGCCGCGCCCTGCGGCGGGTGCTACAGCGGGTGTGCGCCGAGGGTGGCGTGGCGCCGGCTGACGTGGTGGTCCTGACGGCGCGCGCGCCGCAAAAATCCATCTGGCGCGATTTTGCCGAGGTGTTGCTGCCGTGGAAGCTGACCGCCGGCGATGAACCGGGTCACGTGCGCCTGCGCGGCATTCGCGCGTTCAAGGGCATGGAGGCCAAGGTCGTCATCCTGACCGAACTGGACGGCGAGCCGGCCGAGACCCGCCTGCTTTTGCACTACATCGGCGGTTCGCGGGCCACCGGCCTGCTGGTCCTGCTGCCGGACCCCTGATGCGGCGCTGGGCCTGGATCGCGGCGGTGGTGGCGAGCGGCTGCGGGCGAACGCCGGCGGCGGCCCCGGGAACGCAGGCCGCGGACGCCACAGTTGCCGAATCCGTTGAATTTCAGTGGCAGATCCGCGAATTGCAGGTGACCCTCAACGCGGCCGACAACCAGGCGGTCGCCGGTGTCGATGCGCAGCGCGTCCGAACGGAAGCGAGCCTGGCCCTGGCCGGCATGCCGTTTGTCGGCGCCATCGGCACCCCGCGCGATCCGTCGCCGGCCAGCTGGTGCGGCGTGGATCTGCAGGTGGCGTGGCAAGCGGAGGACGCAGCGGGCCTGTCCGTGGCCCTCGCGGCCACCGAAGCCGTCGCGGTGGGCGTGCAAATCCGCGCGCAGGCCGAAACCGCCGCGTCGCGCGCGGATCACAGTGAAACCGCGTTGCGGGTGGCGACCGTCCAGTTGCCCAAGCCGGCGGGCGTCGACCTCGCCACCTGGCTGCCGCCGCGCCTGGGCCGGGCGGCGGCGCAGGTCACGGCCGATGTGCTGGCCGAACTGTGGGCGCGCCGCCGTTCTGACGCCCAAATCGTCCAAGGTCTGGCCCACACCGACGTCTGGAAGGCCAGCGCCTGCGCCCGCGAGGCCGGCGACCGCAAGCTTGTGGCCGAGCGTCCAAGGTTGGAGAAGCTGTGCCGCGACACCCGCAAGGACGTGGCGCTGGTAGCGTGCACGGCGTTGGGTCGGCTAGGCGGCGACCAGAGCGTGCCGGTGCTGGCGCAGGCCGTGCAGGCGCGGCAGCCAGAGGTGGTGGCGGCGGCGCTCGACGCCCTGGAGATGCTGCACAGCGAAGCAGCAAAGCGGGCGCTGGCCGAAGTGGCGCGCGAGCACCCAGTCGAACTGGTGCGGGCGCGCGCGGGGCAGATTTTGCAGGGGTGGGGGGGGGGCGACGAGCAGCGTCCGTAGGCGCCCGCTCCAACCACGGCTACTCGGGATCGGGCTTGTTCACGGCGGCGTCGACGGCCTGCTCAAACGCGGTCAAGTTCAGCGAGCCCGTGCCATTGGGGGCAAAGTACATGATCTCTTCGCCGTTCTTGGCGAACCCATAGCCGCTGTTGCGGATCTCCGAGTTCTTGAACTTGCCGACGTGCGGCGCATCCATCTTGGCCCAGGCATCGACGCCGGCGACGTCCTGGAA
>CAXRHS010000425.1:0-2042 GCA_964230235.1 Myxococcota bacterium | reverse complement strand
TGGCACCTGATGGTACCGAGGTCTACCCGAAATTGCCTGCGGGCGGTGACGGGCGATGGCGATGGGGGCAAGATCGGGTCGCAGCCAACGCTGACCGCATCGAATGGCGCCGCTCGCGAAATGGTGGGTGGACACCGTATTTTCGAATTTTTGCTGACGAACAGGATGGCCGGCCACCCGAAACAATTTTTCCGCACGCCGACGTTGGAAGCAGCCGGACAGGCAAGGCCGAAATCAAGGCGTTGTTTCCCGAAGGGTCCGCATTCGAGACCCCCAAACCCACCGGCCTGCTCGAACGCATCCTCGAAATCGCCGTCGAACCCGGCTGCCTCATCCTCGACTCCTTCGCCGGCAGCGGCACCACCGCCCACGCCGTCCTCTCTCTGAACGCCCGCGACAACGGCAACCGCCGTTTCATCCTCGCTGAATGCGAAGACTACGCCGACACCGTCACCGCCGAGCGCGTGCGCCGCGTCATCAATGGCGTCCCCAACGCCCCCGCCGACCACAAGTGGCACCAAGGCCTCGGCGGCACCTTCACCTACTGCACGCTCGGCCCACCGCTCGACCTCGAACGCATCCTCGCCGGTGACCAGCTTCCCGACCGCGCCACCCTCGCAAGCTGGCTCTTCCTCACCGCCACCGGCGAGCCCTTGCCCGCGGGCGGCGGCACCTCGCCCGACCTGTACGTGGGCGAAAGCCGGGACCGCCATGTGTGGCTGATCTACGAGCCCGACCTCGCCTTTCTCAAGTCCACCCGCTCCGCCCTGACCTACGAACGCGCCGAACAGTTCACCGCACTGCGCACGGGCAAGCCACACTTGGTCTTTGCCGCGGCCAAATACATGCCCAACGCCAAGCTCGCCGAACTGGCCGTCGAGTTCGCGCCGCTGCCGTTCGCGCTCTACCGCATGGCGGGGGCGTAACCGATGCGCCTTAAGAACTACCAAGACAAGGCGCTTGAGGTCCTGTATGGCTACCTCGACGGCCTGCGCGGCGAATTCGAGAAAGACGCCAAGGTCGCCGCTGCGTTGGCCGCCGCAGGTTTGCCACCGCAACCGCTGGCGCAGTCGTTCGACGAACGGGCATGGCGCAATGCCTGCAGTTCAGGCCTGGTCGGCCTCGGCGTTCGCAACGACGGCGGCGCCCACGTAGCACCTGCCTACCAAAGCCGCACCGCCGGCAGCGGCCAGCCGATCCCCAACGTGTGCCTCAAGGTGCCCACTGGCGGCGGCAAGACGTTGCTTGCCGTTTGGGGCGCCGGCGAGATCCTGCGCCGGTTCTGCAAGCAAGAGCGCGGGCTCGTGCTGTGGATCGTGCCCAACGAAGCGATTTATTCGCAGACCAAGCGCCAGTTGACCAACCGCGATCACCCGTACCGCCAAGCCCTTGATCGCTTCGCCGCGGGTGCCGATAGAGTCAAGATCCTCGAAAAGGACGATCCGCTCCACGCCGCCGACGTAAAAGACCACCTATGCGTCATGCTCTTGATGCTGCAATCGGCCAACCGCGTCACGCAGGCCCAACTGCGCTTGTTTCGCGACCGCGGCAATGTCCACGGCTTTTTCCCGCCCGAAGGCGACGCGCAGGCCCACTTTGACCTTCTCGGGCAGGTCCGCAACCTCGATGTCTACGGCGACCGACGCAACATGGGCGCGCTCATCAAAGACAGTCTGGGCAACGTCCTGCGCCTGGTGCGACCAGTCGTCGTCCTCGACGAAGGCCACAAGGCCTACAGCGCGATGGCCCGCAACACGCTCAACGACTTCAACCCGGCTTTCATATTGGAGCTTTCTGCAACGCCGCCCGCCGGTGCCAACAAGTTGGTCGTCGTCACCGGCCAAGACCTCGACCGCGAAGAAATGATCAAGCTGCCGATCAACGTCGAGGTCCGCGCCGGCTGGGACTGGCGCACCTGCTTGCGGGCGGCTTGGGACCGCGTCGTCGGCCTGCAAGCGGCGGCCGATCGGTTGCTCGCCGACGGCGGGCCGTATTTGCGGCCGTTGCTGTTGATCCAGGTCGAACGCACAGGCAAGGAGCAG